>JAUZQL010000129.1 GCA_030950975.1 Mariprofundaceae bacterium
GGGC
The DNA here is from genome assembly GCA_030950975.1 of Mariprofundaceae bacterium. Classification (GTDB taxonomy): domain Bacteria; phylum Pseudomonadota; class Zetaproteobacteria; order Mariprofundales; family Mariprofundaceae. The sequence goes on from JAUZQL010000129.1 coordinate 5, forward strand.
CAGTGATAAGGATGATGCCATGCGGTGATTGCACCGTTTCTTTCATGGTTGAAAATTGCGTTTCACTCATGCCAAGATCACGCAAGGTGAGCATTTTGGCACTGCGATCGAGTAAACGCATGACTACACGTTCACCAAAGGCGGTGGGTAAAATAGACACACGCACATCCACTTCACGCCCTGCAATTTTTACACGAAAACGCCCGTCTTGAGGGTGACGTTTTTCAGCAATATCCAAACCAGCCATGACTTTAATCCGTGATGTCATGGCTGCTTGCACGCCTTTGGGTGGATGAACAATGCAATGCAACATACCATCAATACGAAAGCGAACTTGTACTTCGGCTTCAAAGGGTTCGATATGAATATCACTGGCACGATCTTTCATGGCTTGGGATACCACGGTATTCACCAAACGAATGACAGGGGCTTCATCTTCGGATTCCAGTAAATCACCGATTTCTTCCAGTTCGCGTGATAATTCATCGGATTCGGATAAATCTTCCAACATTTGTTCGGCGGATGCCGAAGACATATCAAAAATTTGATTCAAATTGGCAAGAATCACATCTTTAGGCACAAGAACAGGCTGGACTTCACAGCCAAAAACACGTCGACAATCATCCAACAATGCCCAAGGCCAAGGGGTTTCCTCATCATCAGCGACAGCAATGGGGCAAGGCAAATCTTCCAAAGGTAATAAAGGCAATATCGGGCCATGGCGTAAGATGGGTAAGGTGAACTTGAAGGTGCGATCTGTATCGACTTGTTCAGGCATTAGGCGTGAGAGGGTTTGCATCAATCTTCTTTCTTATCGTCTGTTTTGAGTGTTGTAGATGGTTTGGGCAATGTAGCCTGTTTAGGTGGTGCAATATTTGTAGGCATCACGTTTTTATCTTGTGGAAAAATCAGTGTTCCGCCTTTATTGGGGCGTTCATACAAGGTTTTGATGTCATTATATTTACGATTAGTTAGAGCCTCAATTTGACTGGAACTCTTGATGATATGGGGTTTCAAAAAGACCATGAGATTGGTTTTTCGATGGGCATTATTGGTGAACTTGAAGGGCTCACCCAAAATAGGAATCGAACCAAGGCATGGTACACGTTGTACACTGGTGGTTTTATCATCACGAAGTAAACCACCTAGCACAATAATTTGCCCATCATTGGCAAGGATGGTTGTTTGAATAGAACGTTTGTTGGTAATCAAATCTGTGCCTTGCACACCTGTGTTGCCCGCAATACTGGAGATTTCTTGGTATAATTTTAATCGTACTGTGTCACCTTCAGAAATTTGTGGTGTGACGCGTAAGGTTAAACCAATGTCTTTACGTTCAATGGTTTGAAAAGGATTGGCAAGTCCCGCTTGGGTTGAATTTTTACCTGTGAGAAAAGGAACATTTTGCCCCACAATGATTTCAGCTTTTTCATTATCCATCGTTAAAAGATTGGGTGTGGATAAAATATTGGTGTCATCTTGAGCTTGTAAGGCACGCGCCAATAAACCTAAATTTAGAAAGCTTGCACCACCAAACGTTACCGTACCTTTCATCACACCGACAGCAAGCCCGCTACCTTTATTAAAAGGGTTAGTCGCCACAGTGTTGATATTGGCACCACCTTGCCCTGTGAATGAAGTCCCACCAAAGGCTTGAGGTTTATTACTTAGGAGGTTCCCCACACCTTGCCATTCCATGCCAAATTGTTCGGCAACATTGGCAGATACTTCTACGATTAAGGCTTCAACCAAGACTTGGCGGCGACGAATATCCAATTCATCGATGATACGATTGATGCCATGCATATCCGATGAATCCGCAGTAATCAATAAGGCGTTGGTCGTTTTATGCGCCACGACTTTAACATCCCCTGAAAAAAGCGGTTTACCAGCCCCCGGTGTTTTGGGTGCGCTACCACCAATCAAGGATGTGATGACTTTGGCAATATCCTCAGCCGTACCATGTTTGAGATAACGGACTTGTAGGCGACCACTATCTGATTCGGGTGCAATATCGAGTCGGTCAATCAAACTTGCCACTTCATTGATTTTTTGTGGTGCACCCACAATCATCAACATATTTCCGGGTTGTTGTGCCATGATTTTGATGCCATTGGGTGAATTGGGCGATGACGGATAAAGTTTACTCAAGGTGCCTGCGAGTTTGTCGGCGGAGGCATATTTCAGTGTAAAAAGCTGCACACCCACCGCATCTTTGCGATCCAAAAGCTTGAGGATTTTCTGAATGCGACGAATGTTGCTCGATGAATCAGTGAGTAACAACATATTGCCACGAGGGTATGCCACCAAATGACTATTGGGCGAAATTAAAGGACGAATCAAGGCAACCAATTGTTGAGAATTGGCGTATTTGAGGCGTAAGACTTGTGTGACCATCGCATCATTGTTGGATGCGATGCCTTGCTTCACAGGCACTGATTTTTGTTTACTTTCTGCGCGTGGAACGATTTTAATCACACTTCCCGCTTGAACGGTGGCAAAACCATTGACTTCCAACACCGATAAAAAAACATTGTATGCTTCTTGTTCACTCATGGGTGCTTGGGAAATAAGGGTGATATTGCCTTTCACACGATTATCAATCAGAAAGTTTTTATGTGAAAATTCTGCTACAAAATGAATAAAAGCACGAATGTCAGCATGTTTGAAGTTGAGTGTGACATCTCCTGCCCATGCTGAAGGTATAGCAGCACATAGCAGTACAGTGAGAATGACATAACGTTGGAAAGACTTAAAAAACATAGGGATACCGTGGTACGTATTAAATTTATTGAATATCATAATGAATAGGGACAATGCTACCCCCACGCAGCAATTCTAAATCAATACTGGGGGCATGTTGCAAGGTTTGATACATGGTCATGGCTTGTTCAGCACTGGTCACAGTTTGTCCATTTACTTTGTGAATGACATCGCCATTTTGCAGACCGATTTGCTGATAAAGTGAGCCGGGGACAATCTCCATAATGGTAAAACCATCGGATTTTCCTTGGCTGAAATGGGGAACAACACGAGCTAGGCTTAACAGCTTAGGAAAATTACGCATTTGCTGATTGAGGTGAGAGCGGTGAATCATGCGACGTGCTTGGTAGCTGGGCGTTGGCAATGCAACCACGGAGTTTTTGAGTTGAGGTGTCGTCCTTGCAGCGACCAATGTTGTTTCTTTTTCTAAGGTAATGCGTTCAGATTTACCACGGTGATTGACAACAATGGCATTGCTTTCAACTTTTTCTAAGGTGACTTGATCTTGCATGGTTGCATGTAAACTGAAAAATTGTTGTTTTGCTTGGTTATCCATGATGACAATGGCTGCGGAACGCTCACCAGCCACAATCGTACCAATCAATTTGATATTGAGTTGACTAAGCACAACAGGTGCTTGTACGACAGGTTTTGGTTTGCTCACAGGTTTGGCTTGGATGCTTGGTGCAGGCGGTTTGCCAAAGATTGGCGTATCCAAATGATGTGTTTCTATGTTGCTTGTTTTCACTTGTTCGATAGCAAGGGGAACGGCATGATCATCATCGGAATACGTGATATAACCTGCCACAAGCCATGCCGCTAAAAGTGTGAAGGTGATTTCAAGGCTACGAGGGAGGTAGATAAGATGTTTTTCAAGATTCATGACCACCCGCATGAAACCTCAAGTGAAACGGTTTGCCAACGATTTTTAATACGCAGCGAATAAAGTTACATAAAATGGAGCTATAATGAATCAGGAAACCAATAACATAACCTGCCCTAAGTGTGGTGAAACCATTGATGTGAATGATATTTTATACCATCAAGTAAGTGAACGTCTGAAAAAAGAGTACCATGAGAATCTAACAAAAGAGCAAGAAAAATTAAATGCTCGTGCTAGTGAGCTGGATGCACAACGTCATCAATTGATAGAAGACAAGGCTAAACAAGCTGATGAGCTTGAGAAAAAAGTTCATGCCAAACTCAAGTTGAAAGAAGCCAGTTTAAAGAGAAAAATACAGGCAGAAGCTGAAGAAGAACAGTTGGATGCCTTACAATTATTGCGTGAAGAATTGGCTGATAAATCATCGAAGATTAAGTTGCTGAATAAAACAAGCGCAGAACTTGAAAAAATAAAACGTGAAAAAAATGAGCTGGAAGAAACCATCACAGCTAAGTCAGAGAAAAAACTCAATCAAAAACTTCTTGAAGAAAAAGAGCGTATTCAAAAGGAAGAACATGATAAAAGTGAGCTTAAATTCAAAGAATTAGAGAAGCAGTTATTGGATCAAAAGAAACTGACTGAAGAAATGAAGCGCAAGCAGGAACAAGGCTCGATGCAGACGCAAGGCGAAGTACAAGAACTCGCCATTGAAGAGTGGCTAGCGGCTCAGTTTCCTTTGGATGTGATTCAAGAAATTAAAAAGGGTGAACGTGGGGCAGATTGTCTTCAAACAGTCCATACACGAACACAGCAAAATTGCGGTACTATTTATTATGAAAGTAAACGTACTAAAAATTTCCAAGCAACTTGGATTGAAAAATTTAAATCCGATATTCGTGAACGAAATGCGCATATTGGTGTGCTAGTGACGGATGTGATGCCAGCAGATATGGAGAGAATGGGTTTAAAAGATGGCGTTTGGGTTTGTTCTTTTGATGAATTTAAAGGGCTTTGTACGGTGTTACGTGAATCTATTATTCAAATCAATACCGCCATTGTCACACAGGAAAATAAAGGCGATAAGATGGGTATGCTCTATGATTTTCTGACCAGTCATGAGTTTCAACTTCAGATTGAAGGCATTGTTGAAGGTTTTACCCAAATGAAAACAGACCTCGAATCAGAGCAGCGATCCATGCGTTCGATATGGAAAAAACGCGAGAAACAAATTGAGAAAGTGTTGTTAAATACGACGGGTATGTATGGTTCAATCAAGGGTATTGCAGGCAATGCTATTCAAAGTATTTCTTTATTAGAGCTGCCATCAGAAGATCGCTTGGATTGATAAGAGACACTTTTAGCCTGCGTGATGGTGTGAATCCATCACTTGCAAGATGCCTTGAATGATTGCGCTTGGTGTCGGTGGGCAACCATGTACGACAGCATCCACAGGAATGATATCCGCGACAGAACCTGCAATAGCGTAATTATCTTGACCAAACACACCGCAATTTGCCGCACAATCACCCAATGCCAGCACCAGTTTGGGTGCAGGCATGGCTTCATAAGTCATCTCTAAGGCTGTTTTCATATTGATACTTACAGGACCTGTGACCAGCAACATGTCTGCAAAACGTGGACTTGCTGTAAAAGAGACACCAAATCGTTCAATATCATAATAGGCATTGTTGGCCGCATGCACTTCAAGTTCGCAACCATTGCATGAACCTGCATCAACAAAACGAATCGCTAAGGAGCCTTGAAAACGTTGCTTAATCTTAGCTTTTAATTGCGCCCCAAGTTGCTCGAAGCCATCCGCCGTAGGAAGTGGCTCCGTAATGCTTCCGACTTTTATGATTTGTCGCATAATTCTTAACATATTATATCCTGAACAGTTACATCCATTTTATTGTTGTGCTGAATAGTTACCATCATTCAAGCTAAAGATCATGCCCTGCATACGAGCAGTTAAATGATTTATTCACCAAAGGAAAATCGGGAACAGGTACAGTGCGCACTGCCAATTCCAAGCCTAACCAGTTGATTGCCGATGGATCTCGTACTGAATAACATTCAATGATTCCGTTCTCGCCAAAATGCACCCATGTTACAATTTCACCACGCCAGCTTTCGATGGCTGCGAAACCAGAAACACCTGTTTCGGGCAGATTCCAAGGTGTTTGAATATCACCTTCGGGTAAGCTTTCTAAGCATTGAATGACCATGCGTGCTGCATTGGCAATTTCTTCAAAACGAACCCAAACACGAGTCGAAACACCACCAAGTTTTCCTTCTGGAATAGCTACTTCCAAGTCGTCATAAGGCGCATAAGCTTCTTCAATACGTTCATCAGGAGAATGCCCCGATGCACGCCCAACATAACCCAGTAAACCAATATCTTTGGCTTCATCAGTAGTGACAATACCCGCACCAATCACACGTTCTTGAATGGATGGTGTATCGGCATAAATGGCGCGCAAATGCTCGATTTCTGCGGCAATATCACGGGTTTGTTGAATCAATTTCTCACGCATTTTCAAGCTTAAATCATGTGCCACACCACCCAATGTGATGTTATCCATCAGTAAACGATGGTCATATATTTCAGCATGTAAGCGAGCCATATCTTCACGTAGCCGAGCGCATTGCATGTGCATAAACGCAAAACCTGCATCATTACAAATCGCCCCAATATCGCCGATATGGTTGGCGATACGTTCACGTTCACACAAAATACCACGAAGATAGCTAGCACGTTTGGGGAGTGTGATATTCGCAGCATATTCACAGGCTTGCGCAAAAGCCCAGCTATGCCCAACGGTGGAATCACCCGAAATACGACCTGCAAGTGTTAAGCCTTCATCGGCTGTTCGCCCTTGCATACGCTTTTCAATGCCCTTGTGAACATAACCCAAGCGTTCTTCCATATTTAAAATTTTCTCACCCACCGCAAGAAAACGAAAATGCCCCGGTTCAATAATCCCTGCATGCACAGGACCGACAGGAATCTCATACACCGATTCACTATCACAAGGCACATATTCATAATCCATATCAGCACGTTCAGGATCAGAAAGCATCGGGGTTTTGCCATCAAAATCATACAACAAGGGATGGGCATCTTCAGGCCAGTGTTCGTGTTTAATCCATAAACGGGCATCTAAAATATTTCTCACTTGAATGCCAAACATATCTTGGATATGTCGTTCCATGCGATACGCCGAAATAAAATGTTGACTGATACTCAGTATTTCAGGATTTTCGTGATGGATGGGTGTGCGTAAAAGTACATGACGGTGTTCTTCATGCGCCAGTGCCATATACGTATATAACTGTTTGGACGCATCTTCTTCAACGATTTCTACCGCCCAAATCGCAACCAGACGCATCGCCTGACGTTTGGCTTCTTCCGCCGCATGCGCCCAATCCAAGCGTCGAATTTCTAGGCAGGGCATGTGAGCTGGATGATGATCTTCAAGATAGCGCGAGTGAATGCCATGATCGCCCATACGTTCTGCAAACCATGTGTTGCTTAATTCAGTCATACTGCCCCCCTCGTAATCAAGGCTGCGGCTTGATGATACCAATGTGATAAAAACTCTGGAATAGCGAGACCCAAAAGAAGCGCTAGACCAAAATGAATATAGATAGGCACCATATTGATATGAACCTTTTTCGCCTGTTTGGATGTGTCACCATAAACCATCGGTTGTACAAAACGGAACAAACCAGCCATCGCAATGAGTAAGCCCAACAACAGTAATACAGATAACCACGGATAGGCTTCAAGGGTGGCGGTAAATAGCAAAAATTCACTCATAAATACGCCAAAGGGTGGAAAGCCTGCAATGGCTGCTGTACCAATCAATAGTCCCCATCCGACACCGGGGTGGTGAAAAATCAAACCGCGAATCTCTGCCATTTTTTGCGTTCCCATCATTTGTGCGGCATGACCAACCGTGAAGAAAATACCTGATTTGACCAAGGAGTGAACAGTCATGTGCAAAAGCGCAGCAAAGGCAGCCAAAGGCGTTCCAATTCCAAAGGCAAGCGTCATCAGAGCCATGTGTTCAATGGATGAATAGGAAAACATGCGATTGATGTCGGTTTGTTTGTGCAAGGACATTGCGGCAACAAGCAAGGAAACCATACCAAAGCCCATCATAATATGACCTGCCATATCCGTGTTGGTTGAGCCATCGACAATCATTTTGAAACGCACCAAGGCATACAA
>JAUZQL010000013.1 GCA_030950975.1 Mariprofundaceae bacterium
AGCCTTGACTCATGGTAAGGGATCCTCTGTCCTTTTAAAACTTAAGCGATGGTATCATCTGAATCAAACGGAGCAAAAAATAGAGTTGGGCTTTGTTTATTTTTTTAGTTGATACGCTGTTTTAAACATCCACTAAGAAAAATCAGCATCATTCGATGCCTAAGCGTTAATTAAGCACTTTGGAAGTGTGGCTTCTGCCGCACTCCCATAGTGATGAATGACTATATGAGTAACATCAGTGAAATATACAAAAATCCGTTTAAAGAACTCACAGCTTTAAAAAAAATCGGACTGCGTCATTGTTCAATCATTCAATCGACAACTGTATCGGCATGGGCGTATACGCATTTACAACGCTGCTTGAATCAACATTTGCAAAGCCGATTGTTTTCCAAAGCGATGCTCAAGTACCCATTATGGTTAGATCATCATGTCGAATGTATATTGGGTGAGCGCATTGTTACAATCATGCAAATAGGATGACTGTACTTGCCGAGATTCTATGCCTTTGAGGTTGTACAGGTCTGGAAATATTTTTTTCTAAACGCTACCGACCATGCAACCAAATGATGCTATGTGTGGGATTGGGCGATGTTTCTTTGCTGATATAAGGAAGTGTATGTAAAGTCATGGGCGTATCATGCGAATATTTCATGATGTTGACCACTTTTTTGAGGAGATTTTTTTGTCTCAACAGCACTTACCTTTTGTTATTCATGATTTACAAGACTCTCAAATGTTTGCTTTGGCACAAGCAGCAGGGCGAGCAGGCTTTGGCGTACAAGGCTTAGCTTCCTCAAACGAACCTTGGATTGAAGCAAGTCGCTATGTTGATGGTTGTACGCTTATCCCAAGTTTAGGTCATGTCATTGAAAGCGTGTATGCCTTGAATCTGAAAAAATCAGGTGTTTCAGGTGTATGGCTGCCATGTGTCGATGACATCGCCATGTTTACACGTGAATTTCATTATTTTTTGCAAGATCTAGGTTTATTACACTTGATTGCCAGCTCTAAAAGCATCGAACAATCCGATTTATCTTGTTTACAAGATTTTGATGGTTTCTTGCACATTCCTGAAACACATTGGTTAGCATGGAATGATTTGCAAGCAGCAGCCGAACAAATGCCGTACCCCTTGATACTCAAATCTTCAAGAGGTCAGTTTCAAACATTCACAACACCCCAAGCCTTCGCCCATTACCTCAATCAACACGACGCTTCGCCCTTGCTACAGCGCATTCAGCATTACATTGAAGGTGAGACATCACGCATGGCAACCGCCATGTTATTATTTGATCAACATGGAAACATCGTGCGTGGTTTTACAGGGCGGCGACTGGCTGTAGAAGAAACGCAGCATGGTCATTTTGGTGAAACAATCGTTGCCAAAGCCGAATGGATTCCCGAATTATATGCTGGTGCAGTCGAGTTATTGGAACATATTGCTTGGCAAGGCTTTGCTGAAGTCGAATGCAAACAAGCCGAAGATGGCACATGGTATGTTTTAGAAATCAACCCACGCTTATCGGGTTGGTTATGCTTGGCTGAAGCAGATGGTGCAGGTTTTTTACAAGCATATCATGCTCTGTGTACGAGGGATGTTACTTTACAAGCAGCTTGTTTGCAGCGTTCAAGCTGTGAATATATTCGTTTGGTCACAGCAGGGTTTCATCAGCCTCACTGGGAAACCCCTCGCCATCCAATCAAGACAATAGCATGCTTGTTCAAGGATATGTATCAAGTGTGGCGTGGTTTTCCCCAGTTCATAGGCGGTGCTATTGACCCTTTGGATAAACACGCATCCATAGCCATTGTGTGGCAAAATATAAAACATGTGTTCAAACTATAACTATTTAGCATACCATAAAAAATGACTGTAGCTGTTCAGATTGTCGCTTATTTTGTTGATGACAAGACGAAAAAGCGGAGCTTACTACTGTAAGTGAGCATTTTTTAACGCTGGCAGCGAGATGAAGGGATTAGCTGAATAGTTACTTCAAACCTTGATTAAAGCATCCCATGCCGCATGAACATCCGAAAAAACAAGTTGACATGCTTGTATATTTTCAGGAATACGTTGATTTAATAATTGAATACGTTCCGATGGTAAAATATTTTGATGAAAATGTTGTGCAAGTTGCATCAAAGCTTCACTGCGGCGAAGCGGCGATAATTGAGCTGACAATGCCGAAGCATCAAAACGAGGAAAAATAAGACGCGTCAATGGCATATCTTCATGTTGAACATTGGTGGGTAACCATAATTGAAGTTGGGTATCAAGCCCTTGATAATCAGGAAAAACAAAAAGTTCTCGTTCAAAAGAAGTGCTTTCTAACATCATACGATGCGAAAAGGCGGGGTGTTCAGGCTCATCCCACTGCATCGGACGTGGCATAGCACTGATAAAACCATGTTCATCCAATAAGCTGAACTCATCCGTCATATACTGACAACCATTGAGTAATGCAGCCGTGGTGATACTACTTTTCCCTGCCCCTGATTGACCCGCAAACATCCAAGCTTCATCACCTGTGGAAATACAACCCGCATGTAAGGATAAATAGTGAGGATAAATGCGTTGAATGACTTGGGTATACAATTGAATTTCAAAGGCAGCAACGGTTTCAGGCGCATTACTGCCTTGCCATAACTCATATTGCCCATCCAATATCAAATATTGTTTTTCACCATTGCTTAAAAAATCAAAAGAGATGTCAGCAGACTTTTGACAAGGTGCATAAAGGCGGACAAACGCAGCAATATCTTTGGCGTACAGCGCATCATTTGCCGTTATGGCAATGGTTTGATTAGCAATAGAAAAACGTGCTTGCCAATCGTTTATCGACGGCATCATTCGGCGTTTTGTAAGAGTCCAAACATAGAAAATTCTTCCAAAATAGCCGTAACATCCTGATGAACAAGTTTGGCATCGGCATCCAATGTCTCGCAAATCATCTCTACGATGTCTTGTTGTGAATGTTGACCGTCACACGATTCTAGAACACTGCTTGCAATAAGATTTAAAGAAAGACTCGAACCATCAGCATTATCAGTTACCATCACTTCTTGAGTATTTTCTAATTCTTCAAAGACTAAACTATCACGACGAATCGGATAATCAGGTAAAGCTTGGCTCATATAGTATCTCCAAATGTATGTGGTGATGACAGTAAACATGCCACCATCTGACAATCTGAACAGCTTAGTTTTTCATGACACATTTGCCAACGTTCTTCGGAAGGCTTGTGAAGATGCTGGTAATGTACATCTTCAAGCATGCTGAATAAATCCATCTGACGTATATTGCCTAAACTAAATTTTCGTGAAAAAATACACGGATAAACATCGCCATTCGCAGCAATACAAAGCTTGCCTCGCCGTGTTTCACCTTGGGCAATCGCATGGGATGATTGAATATGAATGTGTGAAGGCAGATGGGTGGTGACAGCACGCCCTACCGTACTCACAGGATCAAAACGAATATGTTCGGGTGATAAACCCAGTTTCTGCGCTAAAAATTGAGGTAATTCAGCAATATGGTCGGCATTTTCTTGCATCACCACCACACCTGCCCGTACATCAAAACCTTGCTCTATACTTCGCTGCATGGCGGCTAAAGTACGTTTCCAACTGCCCTTCACTCGAGTGATTAAATCATGAACTTCTGCACAGTCTGCATAAATGGAAAAGGATAATTGCGGTTGATAAGGCTGAAGTTGTGCAAGCATGCTATCGCTAAGCAATAAGCCATTGGTGTAAATCTCAATCCCTTGAAAATCAAGTGCATGCGTGGCGTGAATGATGCGAATTAAATCACGATGAATCAAAGGATCGCCACCCGTAAATTGAACAAAAGGACGACCAAGTTGACGTGCTTGCTGCAAACTACGGTGAACCTCATCAAAACTTAAAAAATCTTGGCGTTCTGGCGCAGACTCTGCATAACAATGCAAACAACGTTCATTGCATTTCGAAGTCAGTTCCACAAACAACATGCCCAATGATTCACCCAATAATAACTGTTTGGCTTGAGGTGATTGGCAAGATGCCTGACTTAAACCTTGTAGCTGGGGATAAGTGCGTTCAATCTGTTGCAAACGACTGATATGTGGCATCGCTGTTTGTAATGACATCATCGCATCAGCAAAGGTACCTGAAAAATACAAGGGTTCAGGATGTTGAGAAGCCCTCAATGTGAGGGCTTGATTACCTTCTAGCATACAATGAACAATATTTCCTTTTTCAAGGGAAAGGATGAAAGAAATCATGGAAAGTGATGCTTTATTTACATTGATTTTTATTCTTTTTTGGGTTAAATGTACATTTGCAAGGCTGTTTACAACCGGGAGGTGTCGCACAACCTGGAGGTCCTTCTTTACAAAAATTTTTACATTTAATATTAGCAAGCCCACCTGCCGCCGCACAAGCAGCAGCATTACCTGCACACGATTTCACGCATTGTAGTTTGGAACATTTTGCTGCATTAAACTTTGTTGAGCCTGGAATACATGGACAGCATGCACTGGCACCTGATGAGATTGTCAAAGTTATGGGGGCAACAGGCACCCCCCCTGCATTAGGCTTCATCGTACATGTTTTGACTTGTCCCCAAGCACCCAAAGCATGCCGAGGTCCCACCATCATGGTTCCTAAAATCGCAGGTGGTGTATAAACTGCCGCCGTTAACAATCGTCGCCGAATACTTTGTTGCGTATTTAATGTGGGGGTGGATTTTTCTTTACTCATAATCAGCTACCTACCATGTGGATTACTGCTAACCTTAGTTTCATTTGCCAAATACCGCAAATCATGCTTACATTTTTGGCATGAAAATATCTCAGCAAAAACAGTTTCGTCAATTTTATTGTCAAATGTTACAAGGTGAATGGGAAGGCGTTTTACCGCAAGATATAAGCTTTTGGTACATGCTTCGTTCCGAAGGCATTTTCTTTTGTGTCTGGCAGAAACTTTCTTCGACGCAACGTCAACAGATTCCAAGTGAAATCATGCATGGTATGGATGAGCGGATGTATGAAGCTTCGGCTTTGCGCATGAAACACAGCTTGGGTCATATTTTACGAGCGTTAAATCATGCTGATATTCCCGTCATTTGTTTGCGAGGACAAGCTTTAGCAGAAGCATTATATGAACCTTCAAGCATGCGTGTATTTACCGATTTTGATTTATTATATAATGAGAAAGATTCCTTGATGTTAAAACAAGTGTTGGGGACACGCTTGATGTATGCGCCACCTGAGAAATTTCCATCCTTGTTTAAAAAAGGTGATTTGGTGATTGATTTGCATACCGAACCATTGGGTATTGAACGGATGCAATCTTGGGCACATTTAACCCCCTTACGTGCGTCTGATTTTTTCAAACATGCCACAAATGGTATCCTTGCAGGTGAAAAAGCATTGCATGTAAAAGCGCGTGTCAATTTGCCTTATTTGTGTTTTCATGCCATGAAACATTCGTTTGACCGTTTGATTTGGCTTTATGATATTGCCCTACTTGCTGAAACCATTCAAGACCATGAATGGGATGATATCTTACAAGCCATTCACGAATATCGATTGGAACGCCCTTGTTTTTATGCTTTATCCTATGTTCAAAAACATCTGAACGCCCCTGTTCCTGATGATATATTGAATGATATTTGCCCTGATATGGGATGGGTTGAACGCCGCTTGTTTGCTCGGCACATGAAGTTTGAAGTCATCCCCTATTTAGCCGAACGTTTATTTGCAAGAATGCAGCCCGACTGGAAACACCGTTTTAATTTTTGGAAAGAGACTATTTATCCAACATACGAGGTACGCGCTCAAATTGCGGGGGGTGGCTGTGTAAAATGCAGTTTTATTCGCAC
>JAUZQL010000130.1 GCA_030950975.1 Mariprofundaceae bacterium
TTAACTTGATTGCAGGACTGATTATTGGCACTGCGCAACAGGGTATGGCTCTGGGTGATGCTGTGAATGTGTATAGCTTACTGACAGTTGGCGATGGTTTGGTGTCCCAAATCCCAGCCTTGGTGATTTCAACCGCCGCAGGTATCGTGATTACACGAGCGAGCGGTAACGATCAGTTAGGTACAGAAATTACCACGCAATTTACAGCCCATCCAAAGGTACATTTCATTGCTTCTGGCGCACTTTTTCTGATTAGCTTGGTACCTGGATTGCCGTTTATTCCTTTTTTATTATTGGCCATTGGTTTTGGCATGAGTGGATGGTTTTTATGGACAGGTGAGCAAGAGAAGGCAAGGCAACCTAGTGGGCAGGGTGAAGCTCCTGTTGAAGAAACAGAGAAACCAGCCGAAGCACCCTTATCTGAGTTGTTGATTGTAGACCCGATTCGCTTGGAAGTTGGTTATGGTTTGATTGATTTAATTGAAGGCAGTCATGATGGTGGTTTATTGCAACGCTTGCAGACATTGCGCCGTCAAATGACACAGGATATTGGGTTTGTGTTACCGACCGTCCATATTAAAGATAATTTACAGCTAGGTGTTGGAGATTACAAAGTTCTTGTGCGTGGTGTAGAGGTTGGACGAAGTGAAATTCGTCCGCGTCACTTATTGGCTTTGGAAGGGCAAGTGACAGGCCCGCGTATGGAAGGGATTGAAACACATGAGCCAGCTTTTGGATTGCCAGCGTTATGGATTTCTCAAGATCAACGGCAACAAGCAGAGTTATCAGGTTATACGGTGGTTGAGCCTGCTACTGTGATTGTCACGCATTTGACAGAAATCTTGCGTCAGCATTCTTCGGACATGTTGGATCGTGCGCAGGTGAAAGAATTGGTGGATGGGCTTTCAGAACGTTATCCTAAAGTCATCGATGATATTGTTCCTACCCAAGTATCCTTGGGTTTATTGCAACATGTATTGCGAGCTTTGTTGAGTGAATGGGTGCCTATTCGTGATTTGCTATTGATTATAGAAACCTTGGCGGATGGCATGAGTGAGCAAAGAGATATTTCATTGCTTGTCGAAATGGTGAGGTTTCGTTTGGGAAGAACGATTGTGCAGCGTTATCAAGATGCACAAGGCGAACTGCCAGTCTTTACGTTGGATGGTGAGCTGGAGCAAATGATGATGGAGCGTGTGACGCAAGCTGGTGGTGCATCCATGCTTCCATTGGAAATCCAATATTGGCAACGTTTTGTCATGCGATTTAATGAAGCTGCTGCGCAACAAGGTGTGGATGTACCTGTTTTATTAACAACACCTCAATTGCGTCCCTTGCTTTCTCAGTCATTAAGTAAAGTGATGGGTCGTGTGGCAATTATTTCAGTCAGTGAGGTGCCTTCTGATATGGGTGTAAAAACATTGGCAAGTTTGAGTTTGCGTGATGCAAGTTAGGGTTTTTACTGCTCCCCGCCTGCATGAGGCATTGGCACTGGTTCGTAAAGAGCT
>JAUZQL010000131.1 GCA_030950975.1 Mariprofundaceae bacterium
TCACGATCATGACTCACAAAAATCAATGTTCCTTCATATTTTTCTAACGCTGAGTTCAATGATTCAATAAATTCCATATCCATGTGGTTGGTCGGTTCATCCAATACCAAAACATTGGGACTGTGCATCATCATTTTACCAAACAACATGCGTCCTTTTTCACCACCCGATAATTTGGTCACTGATTTTTTCATATCATGTTGTGTAAACAGCATGCGCCCTAAATAACCACGAACTTCTTGTTCACCTTCTTCTGGTTTTTTCCATTGCGACATCCAGTCAAACACCGTCATATCTTCTTCAAAATCAGAGGAATGATCTTGGGCATAATAACCCAACTTGGCATTTTCTGACCATTTTACGATGCCTTCATCAGGCGTTAAGGTGCCTGCTAAACACCCCATCAAGGTACTTTTACCAATACCATTTGCACCCAACACCGCCAAGCGTTCACCCACTGGCAACATCAAATCAAAACCTTTGAATAGATTTACACCATCAAAACCTTTACCTAATGACTGTAATTCCAAGGCAATACGATACAATTTCTTACCGGGATTAAAGCGCATAAATGGACTTATACGACTGGACACTTTCACTTCATCCAATTTAATTTTATCAATTTTCTTAGCACGAGATTGCGCTTGGGTCGATTTGGATGCATTGGCTGAGAAACGTCTTACAAAGGCTTGCAACTCTGCGATTTCTTCACTTTTCTTTTCGTTGCTTTTTAAGAGTTGTTGACGTGCTAAGGTCGATGCTTCCATGTAGTCATCATAATTACCAGGATAAAGGCGCAATTCACCATAATCCAAATCCGCCATGTGCGTACACACACTATTCAAGAAATGTCGATCATGGGAAATAATAATCACGGTGCTGTTTTGTGCTTTAATAATCTCTTCTAACCAACGAATCGCATTGATATCCAAGTTATTGGTCGGCTCATCCAACATGATAATTTCAGGGTTGCCAAACAAAGCCTGCGCCACCAAGACACGTACTTTCCAACCCGGTGCCAAGGTGCCCATCAGCTTGAAATGATCTTCCACAGGAATGCCCATTTGCAACAATAAATCGCCAGCATTGGAGTCTGCGCTGTAACCATCCATCTCGGCAAAATCAGCTTCCAATTCACCTGCACGCATGCCTTCTTCTTCGGTCATTTCAGACTTGGCGTAAATAATGTTACGTTCTTCTTTGATCTTCCAAAGCTTCTCGTAACCCATCATGACGGTATCCAATACCGTGCAATCTTCAAAAGCGAAATGATCTTGACGAAGTTTCCCCAGACGTTCATGCATATCAATGGAGACATGTCCTGCGGTTGGCTCTAAATCTCCACCTAAAATCTTCATAAACGTGGATTTACCGCAACCATTTGCACCAATCAAACCGTAACAATTACCATCGCCAAATTTAACCGAAATATTTTCAAACAGGGGTTTATCCCCAAACTGCATGGTGATACCAGATGTACTAATCAAAACGCCAAACTCCTTCATACAACATATAAATGGCGCATGATGCGTTGCTGTTTTTAGATGTATAGGAAGACTATTTCCAAGCAAGCATTAAACTGCATCGCCATGTCTACTTTACTGTTCAAATTACGCCACGTTCCTGATGATGAAGCCGAAGAAGTTCGCGAGCTTTTACAAACCCATGAGATTGATTTTTATGAAACAACCGCAGGTACTTGGGGCATCTCTTTACCCGCTTTATGGCTGCATGATGATGCACAACTTAAAAAAGCAAAACGTCTCATTGATGATTATCAACAAGCGCGTTCCAAGCGCGTCCAATCAGACTATCAACAACAGTGTCAAAAAGGCGAGCAACGCACCATGGTTACGTTAATCCAAGAATCGCCGCTTAAATTTTTCGGCTATGTGTTTGCGATTCTTTTTGTGCTTTATTTAATGACTGTACCTGTAAGCTTTTTGTTCTCTTAAAATGCACTTATGACTTGAATTTAGGGCTCATTATTACCTCACCGTTTCGATATTAAACGCTTGGAAAATAAAATTTCTGACAATTAACCCCTTGCTTTGACGCTTACACATAAATGAGGGAAAGGTGTAAAATCCCCGCACTTTTAATTGCACCTTATCAAGGGTATTTTTTTAGTTGATGACTGCAATGTAACGCAGCTATTTTATAACATTCTGCCAGTGTCGGATAATTAAAAACATGGCGGATTAAATCATCCACTGTGCCGTCTAAATTCATCACCATTTGCCCGATATGAACCAATTCACTAGCGGACTCGCCAACAATATGTAC
>JAUZQL010000132.1 GCA_030950975.1 Mariprofundaceae bacterium
TTATGATTGTACTGGGTATGCTGGGTGGCCATGATATTTCACTTCAACAAGTATTGATTCAAGTGATTGGCGGTATTGTCTTATTGGGCTTGGTAACATGGATTTTACGTCACCCCGGTTGGCATATTCCAAAATCACTCAAACAAACCTTGGATAAACGTATTATGATGGGTTTGTTGTTATGTTTTTCTTCTGCTGGTTTAACCGCTTCTTTGGGTCTTTCAGCACCGTTTGGTGCATTTTTAGCAGGTATGGTACTCAATTCATCCGATCAAGCAGAATGGGTTGAAGAACATTTACGTTCCTTGTATGTCGTCTTTGTGGCTATTTTCTTTTTATCTGTGGGTATGTTGGTGGATTTAAGTTTTATGTGGAATAATATCTACCTTGTATTGTTGGTGACTTTGGCAGTATTTATTCTCAATTCAGGTATCAATGCCATTACTTTACGCATATTGGGTGAAAGTTGGGCAATGTCGTTGATGACAGGCGCATTATTGTCTCAAATTGGCGAACTTTCATTTTTATTGGCATCACTGGGTTTATCGTTACATATACTTAGCCATGATGGTCATCAAATGGCGATGATTGTGATTGCTTTTTCGTTGATATTAAGCCCTTTATGGATGATATTGATTCGTGTCATGGTTCAACGCAATATGTTGCAGATGGATGATGATACACTGGATGGAAGCCTTCACGCATGCTTACAATTTTTACGTATCAGGAAATAAATATGACACAACATCATGCCATCGCCTTGATGGGTCCAACAGGTACTGGAAAATCGGCTTTAGCCATTGCTGTGGCGCAACATACCAACACGTCCATTATTTCATGTGATTCCATGCAATTGTACCGAGGTCTGGATATTGGCACAGCCAAAGCCAGTCTTGAAGAACAGGCAGCTGTCCCTCATTATTTATTAGACTGTGCAGATATTCAGGATATTTGGTCAGCGCAACGTTGGGCAAACGAAGCTGTATCCATCATTCAACAAGAAAATAAAGTCGGGCGAACACCCATTATTGTTGGTGGGACAGGGATGTATTTGCGTGCTTTATTGGAAGGTTTTGCCGACATCCCCCCTATCCCAGAAGCTATTCGCACCCATTTTTTAAGTTTGCAGCAGCAACATGACACACCTTATTTACATCAATTGTTGCAAGCGTGTGATAAGGATTTAGCTGATCGATTGCATGCCACAGATAGTCAACGCATCATGCGTGGCTTGTGTGTTTTTGAAAGTACGCAAAAACCTTTATCCGTATGGCAAGCTGAACAACAACAGAATCATGAAGCTGTGAACTGCCCTGTTTTTGTATTATCAATGGAACGAGCCATGCTTTGTCAACGTTTGGAAACACGCATCGATAAGATGATGCAGCAAGGTTGGTTGGATGAAGTCGCTTGGTTAAAGGCGCAACATATTTCTGAACTTCATCCTGCTTTACGCGCCGTAGGTTATCGTCAGCTTTTGGATTATCTCGACAATAAAGGCACATTGGATGATGCGATACGTGATGCGAAAACAGCCACACGTCGTTACGCTAAACGCCAAGTGACATGGTTTAAGAACCAAACACCGAATGCACACATGGGTGATGCTTCAAGGATAAATAGCAATGACTGAAAAAGCACAACAAGGATTTCTTGATTTTAACGAGATTAGAAACCCTAATGCAAAATTTAAGGGAATTGACCTATTTGCAGGTATCGGGGGAATAAGGTTGGGTTTTGAAAAAGTTTTCAAAGAAGATATTAGTTTTGTATTTTCTTCTGAAATTGATAAATATGCAAAAATGACATATTTTGAAAACTTTGGAGAAATGCCTTATGGCGATATTACAAAAATAGACCCTGTAGAGATACCTAATTTTGATATTCTTCTCGCTGGATTCCCATGTCAGCCATTTTCAAATGCAGGACTAAAAAAAGGATTTAATGATACAAGAGGCTCATTATTTTTTGATATAACAAGAATAATAGAACATCACAAGCCAAAAGTTGTATTTTTAGAAAATGTAAAAGGCTTTAAGGGGCATGACAAAGGAAATACTTTTCGTGTTGTCAAAGAAACATTGGAAAATTTAGGATATAAAGTGTTTTCTGAGGTCTTAAACGCAAAATATTTTGGCGTTCCACAAAATAGAGAGCGAATTTATATCATTGCTTTTTTGGATCACTCCGTTGATTTTCAATATCCTAGTAAAATGGAATTACCTGTTAAAGTTGGTGATATTTTAGATAAAAAAGTTGATAAAAAATATACTATATCTGATAAATTATGGGCAGGTCATCAAAGAAGAAAATTAGCACATAAAGCAAAAGGA
>JAUZQL010000133.1 GCA_030950975.1 Mariprofundaceae bacterium
CACCCGTTTCTTGGTGTCCATAGCAGAGGAGTAACGCCTGATCCCATCCCGAACTCAGAAGCTAAGACCTCTTGCGCCGATGGTACTGCAGCGTTCGCTGTGGGAGAGTAGGTCGATGCCAAGAATTTATTCCAAACCCGCTGTTGAATCAGAAATGATTCCAGCGGGTTTTTTTATGCCTTTATTTTATTGCTGCCAGATTTCGAAACAATCATTTTTCGATCATCATGATGCCATGATTTTTTATAAGCCTTGACGCTCTAGGCTTGCTTATCAAAGATAGCGTTTATGAATTCTTCTATTTTATCTATCGAACATCAAACATTGAATGATATGCTACATGCTTTGATTCCTGCAGATGCTGATGATGCTGATTTGTATCTACAACACAGTATGTCTGAATCACTTTCGCTTGAAGAAGGGCGGGTGAAGCATGTATCTGCGAGTACATCACAAGGCATGGGTGCGCGTGTCATTAAAGGTGAGGTATCGGGTCATGCGTACACGGATCGTTTTGAACGAGATGCATTGATGGACGCAGCGAAAGCAGCGCGTGCCATTGCCAATAATCCGTCTTCGATGCAAAAGCCGTTAAATATTACGCCCTTAAAATTATCACATAAACTTTATCTGCCAAACAATCCCATGCAAGAAGTCACAATGGAACAGCGAAAAAAGCTGTTGGAATCAGTCGATACTTTGGCTCGTTCCTTAGACTCACGTGTAAAACAAGTGTTTGCCAGTGTTTCCGCATCTTTCTCAAACATTCATATTATTCGCATGGATGGTATGCACTTATCGGATGATCGCCCTTTGGTTCGTTTGAATGTGACGGTAGTGGTTGAAGAAAATGGCCAACGTGAAACTGGCGGAGCGGGTGGCGGTGGACGTTTTGATTTAAGTCAGTTGATTGAAAAAAATGATGCGGAACATTTAACGCGTGAAGCTGTTCGTTTGGCGTTGTTAAACCTTGAAGCGAAAGCTGCACCAGCAGGAACCATGCCTGTGGTATTGGGTTCAGGTTGGCCTGGTATTTTATTGCATGAAGCCGTGGGTCATGGTTTAGAAGGTGATTTTAATCGAAAAGGAAGTTCCATCTTTGCAGAAAAAATGGGGCAACAAGTGGCTGCTAAAGGTGTGACAGTAGTGGATGATGGCACCATCCCTCATCGCCGTGGTTCCTTAAACTTTGATGATGAAGGCACAGCAACACAACGGAATGTATTGATTGAAGATGGTGTGTTGGTGGGTTATTTACAGGATAAACAGAATGCACGTTTGATGGGGGTCGCAGCAACGGGAAATGGGCGTAGAGAATCCTATGCTGATCCTGTGCAACCAAGAATGACCAACACCTTTATGTTAGAAGGTCAAGATAATCCCAAAGATATGTTGGCTTCTTTGGATGAGGGCATTTATGCGGTCAATTTTGGCGGCGGTCAAGTGGATATTACATCGGGTAAATTCGTATTTACCACGTCCGAAGCTTATTATGTGAAAAATGGTGTTATTCAATATCCTGTAAAAGGCGCAACATTGATGGGCATGGGACATGAAGCCTTACAAAAAATATCCATGATTGGTAATGATTTGGCGTTGGATCCTGGTGTTGGAACATGTGGGAAAGGTGGTCAATCGGTACCTGTGGGCGTGGGTATGCCAAGTATTCGTATTGATGAATTAACGGTTGGAGGAACACAAGCATGAACCAGAGTTTAAAAGAAATTTCGAATCAATTGGTTCATTTAGCCCAACAATCAGGAGCATTACATGCGGATGCTTTGTCGATTTTGGATGCAGGTGAGTCTGTACAAGTTCGACATGGTGCATTGGAATCTGTTGAGCGTGAAGATTCGCAAGGTGTAGGTTTACGGGCATTTGTGGAAACACCACAAGGCTTAGCTTTTGCATCGGCTAGTTCATCGGACGTATCAGAGAAAGGCTTAAAAGCTTTGGCAAAGCAGGTTGTGAGTATGGCAAATATATCAGAACCTGATCCTGATGCGATGCCACCTGAAGGAGCAAAGCACCCAACTGATGAGGATATGCAAGCTTGGGCATGTAAACATCCTCATCAACATCATGGTTGGGATTTGGAAGCTGCAAAAGAAGCTGCGCTGTTGTGTGAGCAAGCTGGTTTGGACTATTCTGACCGTATTTCTAATTCTGAAGGTGCGAATGCTAGTTTTGGTGAAACATCTATTGCTTATGCAGCATCGGATGGTTTTATGGCGGATTATCAACGTGCCTCAAGTTCCTTGTCGATTTCAGTGATTGCAGGAGAAGGTGAGATGATGCAGCGTGATTATGCGTATACACGCAGTCGCCAAGCTCGTGATTTACGCTCTGCCGAAGAAGTCGGTCATGAAGCTGCGCAGCGTACTTTACGCATGTTGGGTGCTTCGGGTCTAAGCAGTAGAACCAGTACAGTCATCTTTGAACCTCGGGTTGCCACGTCTATCTTAGGGCACTTAGCATCAGCTATAAATGGTCGCAGTGTCTTACAAAAGAATTCTTTTTTGAGTGATGCACTGAATGAATCAGTCTTTCCTGATTTTA
>JAUZQL010000134.1 GCA_030950975.1 Mariprofundaceae bacterium
GAAAAGTTCAGCATCGTTGAAAGAGGCCATTGTGGTCATGAGTCAACATCGCTTGGGTGTCACAGGCGTGCAAAATTCAGAGGGTACATTGATAGGCTGCATCAGTGATGGCGATTTGCGGCGCATTTTGGAATCTGGCAATGTTGATTTGAATGTTGAAGTCAGCAGCTTGGCACATGCGAACCCTCGAACCATTGAGGCAACGCGTTTGGCAAGTGTGGCGGTGTGTGATATGGAAACCTATAAAGTAACCACACTGTTTATCACTGATGACAAAAATAAAGTGGTGGGGATTGTTCATCTCCATGACCTTTTACAAGCAGGTATTACATGAAACAAAGTTATGAAACATTTCCTATAAATGAAGCCAAAGGCATTCGCATGTTGATTTTGGATATTGATGGTGTGATGACATCGGGTGATATTTTTCTCACCGATCAAGGTGAACAAATCAAAGCCTTCAATGTCCGTGATGGGCATGGCATTAAATTATTGCAACGCTCAGGCATTGAAGTTGCCGTACTAACAGGTCGGACATCGAAAGTGGTGGAACATCGTTGTCGTGAACTGGGCATTCAACATGTCATTCAAGGCTGCTTGCGCAAAGGTGATAGCATTCAAGAATTATGTGAAAAAGCAGGTGTTCAGCGTTCTGAATGTGCTTATATGGGCGATGATGTGATTGATTTACCTGCGATGGCTTATTGCCGTTTATCCTTTGCTCCATCTGATGCTTATATTGCTGTCGCCAAAAAAGTGGATTGGGTATCAGGTTTTGCAAGCGGTGCAGGTGCTGTTCGACAAGCTTGCGAAGGATTAATCATTGCCAATGAAGCATGGGATCAAGTGATGACCCGAACGTATGGTGTTTTTCCTCATGAAAGTGGTTGGTAATACATGTTTTTAACGGAGTCAAAACGAGGTGTCTAAAACACTTTCTCGCCTATTGAAATGGATCTTTTTAGCCATCTCCTTGATTAGTTTGCTTGTTGCAGGGGTGTTGATGTGGTTAGAAGGGCAATCAAACACCCATGTATCTCAAACATCAGAAACAGAAGCGACATCGACACATGAGGCTGGCACTCAAGTCGAATCACCTTGGATGGTGGAGCGCAAAGGTGAGCATGTGCTTTGGCGCTTAAAAGCAAAACATGCGGAAGAAAATTTAACCAACGTACACTTCACGCAGCCGTTTTTGGAACTTTTCAATAAAAAGAATGAAAAAATGACGATCAAAGCGCAACAAGCGACCTTGAATACCTTAAGTCGGAATGTGCATTTTCAAGGCAATGTGGTGGTTCATTTTCAAACATGGACACTGCTTTCTGATACCTTGGATGCTGACAATAGCTCGGGTGATATTTTAGTACCGCAACACTTTATCGCTCACAATCCCACCTCAACCATCAAAGGGCGTGGTTTGCGTATTCACCATGAAAGCCACGAGATGTGGATTCAACATGATGTTTGGATGCGGCAGCATACAAGTGTCGATAAACCATCGTGATGCCAATGAGAAGCATTTAACGAACAAATTGAATATCGAGCGTACGCATATAGGTATATAAACCTGCATCTTGAACGGGAAATACATAAGCATCTTGATTGGATTCATTGTGATGCGAATGCCACCAACTGGGGGGTGTAATAAAGACTGAATTGGATGCCCAGTCTGCACGAATAGGATTCACAATATTGCCATCATCATCTATTTCTTTTCCCATTAAGGTATACGTATTCTCGGCTGCGGAAATGGCTAAATCCAGTGCCACAGAATTATGACGATGTGGTTTTTGTACACAGTTTGCAGGAAGAATATTAAGCAACGACCACATATCATGCGTGATACTTTTGGTCGAAACTGAATCAAGGTTGCCTAAAATAATGCCTGCTCGATTTCGGTTTTCTTGAACTGCAATATCTTTCACAGCATGAACTTCATCCAATAAATCTTGATGATCATAAAACGCAGGTTTAAAACGTGCTTGCTGCGCTTGAACGCCCAAGTATGATAATAACGGTGCATCATGTGTCCAAAATATCACCGTATCAGACGAAGCTTCATGCCTTATCCCTTGATTACAAGGCATGGTAAACACATCACCCGTTTGCCATTGAATCACACCTTCATCCACAAAGCTTTGCCCTGAACCACGCATGATATAAAAAACCTCTGAACTGCTTTCGACATCGGTTTGAAGCGTATCTCCTTTAGCAATATGAATATAATTTGCCAATAAATTTGGACTGCTTGCAAGGTAAGCTACGCCCAAGTTTGATGAAGTATCCAAAGGGATAATCATCGTTTCATCTGTTTGATGGAGAGAAGCTGGAAAACTTTGAAAATCGATAGCGTTTAAATCAGGCGTAGCGGCAGACGTATATTCCCAATTTTGAACCTGTTGTTGCCATGTTTTGTTTAAAATATTCAAATCATTCTCCTTTTCTTAAAGCATTGCTATCGATGAAAATACTAACCTAATATCTGGCTTGTTCATAACAATAATCATTCAAGTATGAACGACTATAAGCTCAAACATATCGCCAAGATATTCGATTTAAGCAAGGCTTTATGGCATTGAAAAACCTTGTTTTATCAGGGTTAAAACATCGTGATATTCTTGACTTTCAAAAGCTCAAACCTATCGTGGCATTTGATTTTACAGCTGGTAAACCTACAGCTAATTTTACACATAACGAGCTAAATCATGAAATTAACGGGTGCAGAAATCTTTGTGGAATGTCTTCATCGTGAGGGTGTCAGAACTATTTTTGGCTATCCCGGTGGTGCTGTACTGCCCATTTATGATGCCATTTTTAAACAAGATTATTTCAAACATATTTTGGTTCGGCACGAACAAGCAGCCTTACATGCCGCCAATGCTTATTCCCGTGTTTCAGGTCGATGCGGAGTGGCTTTAGTGACCTCTGGGCCCGGTGCAACCAATGCAGTTACTGGTTTAGCTGATTCCTATGCCGATTCCATTCCAACGGTTTGTTTTTCAGGGCAAGTCCCCACAGCTTTGATTGGTAGCGATGCCTTTCAAGAAGCTGATATTATTGGCATTACCCGTTCAGCTACCAAATATAATTTTCTTGTGAAACATGTCGAAGATTTAGCCCTCATTATTCGTCAAGCCTTTCATATTGCGACCACAGGTCGCCCCGGTCCTGTATTGATTGATATTCCCAAAGATATTGGCAATGAAATTTGTGAATTTGAGTGGCCAGAAGAAGTCAATATGCGCTCCTACCAACCCGTGACTGAAGGACATCATGGTCAAGTTCGAAAAGCAGTCACAGCCATCTTAAAAGCCAAACGCCCTATGATTTATTCGGGTGGCGGTATTATGGCATCCCAAGGCTCATCAGAGCTGCTCACTGAATTTAGTCATCGCTTAGATGCCCCTGTTACCAACACCTTGATGGGCTTGGGTGGTATTTCTTATGAAGATGCTCATTTTGTCGGCATGTTGGGCATGCACGGAACCTATGAAGCCAATATGGCTGTATCGCATTGTGATGTATTGATTGCCATTGGTTCACGTTTTGATGATCGGGTAACGGGTCGTTTGGATGCCTTTGCACCCGATGCGAAAATTATCCATGTTGATATTGATCCCGCATCTATTTCTAAAAATGTACGGGCTCATATCCCCATTGTTGGTGATGTTGGTGTGGTGTTAAAACAGTTATTGTCTGAATTGGATCATCAAGGCAAAACTATGAATGCTGAGGCTTTAAAACTTTGGTGGGAACAAATTGATGAGTGGCGTGCCAAAGATAGCCTAGCTTATATTCAAGATGAGAGTGCTGCGATTAAACCCCAACATGTCATTGCTAAGGTTCATGAAATCACCCACGGCAATGCCATTGTTGCCACGGATGTCGGACAACATCAAATGTGGGCAGCACAATATTATGGCTTTAAAAAACCCCATCGTTGGCTTACATCAGGTGGTTTAGGCACGATGGGTTATGGTTTACCTGCTGCGGTTGGTGCAGCGGTGGCTTTTCCTGAAGAAACAGTGGTCTTATTTACAGGTGATGCGTCGATTCAAATGTGTACGCAAGAATTGGCAACCGCTTTTCAATACAAACAAAAAATTGTCGTGATTCTTTTGAACAATGCGTACATGGGCATGGT
>JAUZQL010000135.1 GCA_030950975.1 Mariprofundaceae bacterium
GCCAGGGATTGGTGAACGTATCGACAAAGCGTTGCATGCCATTGAGGAAGCCAATATCGGTAAATTGCGTGATGTATTCCAAGATATTAGTTTTAACTCCAACAAACTTGGCGAAGATAAACAGAAAAATGATATTTTAAGTGCCTTGCTTGATGTATTTGCAGTCTCAGAATTGGATTTACGCTCTTTTCGTATTGGCACCTTAGACATCATTGGCAATGCCTATGAGTTTCTAATTAAAAACTTTGCTG
Organism: Mariprofundaceae bacterium; assembly: GCA_030950975.1. Taxonomy (GTDB): domain Bacteria; phylum Pseudomonadota; class Zetaproteobacteria; order Mariprofundales; family Mariprofundaceae. Next base: position 252 of record JAUZQL010000135.1, read on the forward strand.
CAACATCAGGTAAAAAAGCAGGTGAATTTTACACGCCACCCGAAGTTTCTGATCTTATTTCACGCTTGGTAGAACCCAAAGAAGATGATGAAATTTGTGACCCTACTTGTGGCTCTGGTTCACTGTTGATGAAGTGTGGCGGTCAAATTAAGAAACAGTTCAATGGCTCCAAGCGTTATGCTCTGTATGGTCAGGAAGCCATTGGTTCCACTTGGGCGCTTGCGAAAATGAACATGTTTCTTCACGGCGAAGATAATCACCAAATTGAATGGGGTGACACACTTCGCAATCCCAAACTTCTTGAAAGTGAAGGTAAGCTCAAACATTTCGATGTGATTGTCGCAAACCCACCCTTTAGTTTAGATCAATGGGGACATGAAACAGCAAAAGATGACCCCTATAGTCGTTTCCGCCGAGGTGTGCCACCCAGAACAAAGGCAGACTATGCATTTGTATTGCACATGATTGAAACCATGAAACCCGACTCTGGTCGTATGGGTATTGTGGTACCACATGGTGTGTTATTCCGTGGTGCAGCAGAAGGAAAAATACGCACCAAGCTTATTGAAGAAAATTTACTGGATAGCGTCATCGGACTGCCTGAAAAACTTTTTTACGGCACAGGTATCCCCGCAGCGATTTTGATTTTCAAAAAGAATAAAACGGACAGCCATGTTTTATTTATTGATGCCAGTCGTGAGTTCAAAAATGGAAAAAACCAAAACTTCCTCACCGAAAAGCATTTAAGCAATATTCTTGATACTTACAAAACGCGTAAAACGGTCGATAAGTATGCTTATCTTGCGAGCTTCGATGAAATCAAAGAAAATGATTTTAATCTTAATATTCCCCGCTATGTGGATACCTTTGAGGAAGAAAAAGAAATTGATTTAATGGCTGTACTTCAAGAACGCAAGCAACTCAAAGGCACGTTAGCTGATTTGGAAGTGGAAATGGCGAGTTATTTGAAGGAATTGGGTTATGAG
>JAUZQL010000136.1 GCA_030950975.1 Mariprofundaceae bacterium
CCAATCACGTCCAAAACGTGGTGTGCCATGAATGATGCAAGCTTGTTCCATATCCGAATCAGAACACACATGTATATCTTTTTCTTCCGATAAAAGAGCCAACGCTTTTTCCATCAACGAGTGTTCGATGACCAAGCAACAACCTTGTTCAGCAGCTTCAGACATTGGCATGGATGCTTGAACAAAGGGTTGAATGACTGTTTGTGCTGTTTGACAGGCTTTGCCTTGCATAGAAAGTACCGATAACGATTTAACCAGACCCAAACGAATGGCATGACCCATAGAAAATTGCCGCAAGCGTTCGACCAAAGCGATGGCTGTATCAGCAATGGTGATGATGAATAATTCCTCACCTGCATCTATCAGATACATATCAGCAACTATTTTTCCTTGTGGTGTTAAAACAGCCGTGTAAATCGGATGCTCTGGTGTTAAAAGAGATATATCTTGTGTGATTTGGCCTTGTAAGTAGCTACGAATATCATGCCCTGAAGCTTTTAATACACAGTATGATGTACGATGACAAACGAGATTCGGAAAATAATGATTCATTGGGCTATCATGAGAATGAATCGACTTTATTCAAGCTTAAAAAAGTAGGATTATGTATTTCCGCAGCCCTTCACTTAATCTTTTAACATTCGAATGATCAAAATTGCCATCAAGGCTAATCCAACCATCGATACAGCACCCAAACCAAACTCATTGAACCACTGACATAGAAAAATCCACAGTATGATGAGCAGCACCATAAGTGGTATATCTGCCCAATGTCGATCATCACGTTCTTCTTTTTGAATACCGAATGACCAAGGTTTTGAAAATATTTTACCAAGTTGTATCAACCATGGTGTTTTTTTGGCAAAACCTTTACCAAAAACATACGCAGCCAGACCAAATAAGACATAATTGAACATCAACATGGCTAAACCCGCATAACCCAACATATCAGGCGCACCACGATTGACATACGCTTCATCAGCATCAAAGGGATCTGCTATGGCAGTATCACCACATACCATCCATAGAATAAACATCAAAAATAATTTCATTATCCACCTTTGTGTTGCATCACATCGCGTGCTATTTTTACCATAAGCAACAATGTTGGTAAAAGATGCCAAAGAACATCAAATATATCCAATAATCGATGTAATTCTCCTGCTTGCCACATATGATATTTTTCTACCAAATGAGGTTCAGGCTGAAAAGGCATCATTGCCATCACAATAGAAGCAGCAATAAGAAAAATATAGGATATATCATCCAGCCATGTCATGATTTTTTTCTCAATAAAAAGGCAAGTTCATAACGTGTGCCTTTAGGTCTGGAAATCATCGTGGGAGGAGAATCCATCCATTGCCATTGAGGGCTTGGAAACAACTTGCGCATATCCAAGAAATCACAATGGTATGGTGGTCCACCTTCTTCACCTGTTTGCATCATCGAAAAATAAAGTTGCCCATCATCTTGAAGCCAATGGTAAAGTTTATCGGCATAAGCTTGACGTTGATCAGGAGCAATCGCACATAAACACGTTTGTTCGTAAATCGCATCAAATGCTTGCTCAGGTTCATAATGAAATAAATCACCACACATCACGTTGGCGTGCAAATCGTTTTCTGTTAATGCACGATTTAACGCTTTGATGGCAGTTGGTGCTATATCCAAGGCTGTAACATCAAAACCCAAACGTGCCAACTCAAGAACTTCATGCCCACGACCACAACCAGGAATCAAGATACGTTGGTTTTTATGAAGCCCTGATGCAAGCCAGTGGCTAAGCGCAGGGCTTACCTCACCTCGATCCCAACCCATATTGCCTTGTTGATAAAGTGTTTCCCAGGCAGTTTCTTGATTCATGATGATGATTTCCCTCCATATCCCATCTTTTCTAGATTATGTTGTAGTTTGTCTAGCGCATCAACAGGATTGTTGTTTTGATTTTTCTTTGGTTTTAAATATTGATTAAATTCAGATGTTAATTGTTCCAGTGATGTTAACACCTCTTGAGAAGCTTCTTTAAGCTGAGGAATCAGCAGACGTGCTTTTTCTTGATTAGAATGATTCACTGTATGCTTTACACCAAGCCATTGAAAAATATTAAGACGATCTTTTTCACCATATAAGTGTGTAAAAATATCCCAATAAATACGATGTAGGCGATCATGATGAATCGCTACATTATCATAAGAGGGTAAATGACGTAATACACGTCCTTCGCCTAAATACCAATGCGCAAAATCACAGTCAGTTGCTAACAATGGCACTTGGTTTTTATCTAAAGGTACGCCCTCAACCAAAGCTTCTGCTCTAGCGACCCAACGTAAATGGGATACACGAGCATTGAGCAATTGATTAAGAATATCCTGAATATTCATTAAAATTCTCCTTTTAAATCATTCGGACGTTTGGGTAAGAATGCTGGCACTGTAAGCTGATATGCAGCATAACTAGGATGACTTTTAAGCATGCGCTTTTCTTCTAAACGAGAACCGATGATAAAATATAAACACAATACCAAAGTGAAATGTAATCCATTCCACGTTTGCTCTGGCATCGCCAATAACAACATCATCGCTCCTGTGTACATAGGATGACGTACCCAACGATAAATACCTCGCACGATAAAAGGATCATCATGTTCAACATCTTTACGCAAACCTAAAAATACCAAACCATCAATCGGTACGAATGCAGCCAGTGCAATCAATGCTCCAAGGACTTGCAAAGCGATACACAACCATGCCAACCCACCTTCGATATGATACAACGGTATATCAGGTAAATGGTGGATATACCAAGCCCATAAAAGAGTGGTAAGCAAAGATACGATTGAATACGTCAAACGATAATACGGTTCTTTTAAACCTAAACTATATGCCCATTGTTTGCAGCATCGTGAGGCAGTGAAACTATGAAGGTAAGCAAAGAGTAAACCTGATAAATAAATCCAAAGTGTATTTTCAATCATCTTTAAGGTGTTCTAAGCATGTGCTACTCACTATGTTTGTTCTCCTTGATGTTACGCCTTTGAAAACTCCTCAAAGGCTTGCATCGCTTCAGCAGCATACATCAATGATGGGCCGCCACCCATATAAACAGCCATGCCGAGTGTTTCTGCCAATTCTTCACGAGTTATACCCAACGCAATCAAAGCTTTTACATGAAATCCAATGCAACCTTTACAGTGCGTCGCAATGCCAACAGATAAAGCAATCAATTCTTTGGTTTTTTTATCCAAAACACCGTCCGCCAAAGCCGCACTTGCCATACTTGAAAAACCTTGCATGACATCGGGAATATCTTTGCGAATGCCAGCAATCGTGGCTGAAAGTTCTTGTGTATATTCTTGATATGTTTCCGACATAATAAAATACCTCTTTACGGATTTATGAGCGTGGTGAGTTTAAAACAGGAATCTGAAAACTAGCATGACATACATATCATATGTATTAAATCAGATCACGGAGAGACCATTCCCTCCGTGATTTTCAATATTTTTTAATACTTATTTCAAGCGTTCAATACCCAGTTTTTTCAAGAACGTTTTTTCCATCCAAGGTTCAGATTTACCCGTCTTCATTTTGCGCATAAAGTATTTTTCAAAACCAACCTTAGCGACATGTACCCATTTACCACCTTTTGCCCAAGTCTTATTGCGTGGTGGAATCTGAGGATAAGCGACCAGTGCCACACCAGCATCTCCAAAGTCTGCCAAGCAAATAGCACCCCAAGTACCACATTTTTCAGGTGCTTCGCCTTTACTATCATGGGCAATATTATGCACAATCGCAGTCGTCATTGATTCAATC
>JAUZQL010000137.1 GCA_030950975.1 Mariprofundaceae bacterium
GGGGGTGTTGTTTGATGTCCTTGCGATGCCATCCAATGGGTTTCCACGTCTGCAAGGTGCTCTTGGCAAGTTTGGCACATGGCATGGTAATCATCGGCGGATGGTGGATCGGTGTGTAAATGAGCTTCCACCAAGCGAACAACACCTAATTTTCGGCTGATGGCATCCAAGCATTGCCCTTGTTTGGCACGCACAAATTCCGTGCTTCCACCACCAATATCAAACAATAAAAAATCATCGCAAGTGGTTTGGGGTAACACAGCACAACTTCCTAACAAGGACATATTGGCTTCATCATGCCCTTGAATAATATTGATTTGAATGCCTGTTTGTTGCAAAACCTGTTGGCAAAAATGCTGACCATTGCTGGCTTCACGCATGGCAGCCGTGGCGACGGCATAGGTGTGTTTCGCATCGACATCATGCTGTCTTAAAGTATCGGCAAAGGCATGAAAAGCATCGAAGGCGCGTAACATCGCAGCACCACAGAGTTGATCACTGTCATGCAAACCTTCACCCAAACGAACAATGCGATGGGTGTAAGCTTGAATATGCCAAGGGGTGATATGGTTTGATAATGCAGCTTTGGCAATCATCAAACGAAAGGTGTTGGAACCAATGTCAATGGCTGCAAAGTTGGACATCGTTAGCCCCTGTGTGCGTGAGCAAGTTCAACATAATGCTCAGCTGAATGTCGTAAAAAAGATTGTTCTTCTTCAGTAAGCGCTCGGCGTTCTCTTGCTGGACTACCTGCATAAAGAAAACCACTTTTTAGAACTTTACGTTCTGGCACCAAGGAGCCAGCAGCCAGTAAACAACCTTCTTCTAAGACAGCATCATCCATCACAATCGAACCCATGCCGACCAAACAAAGGTTCTGAACTTCACAGCCGTGTAAAATAACACCATGCCCTACCGTGACATCATCACCAATGATGCAAGGCTTGCCTTCGCTGTTATGCAAGGTGCAATGATCTTGAATATTGCTGCGTTGCCCAATGCGTATTTCATCGACATCACCCCGCAACACACTTTGATACCAAACACTGGAATCTGTGCCAATATAAACTCGCCCCATAATATCAGCGGAGGGAGCCAACCAAGCCGATGGGTGAATTTGCGGCTGCCAATGTTGATAATAAGAAATCATACTTCTTGAAGCTTTTGGTTTTTCTGCTGGCGTGTGGGGGGTTGTTTGTTTGTTTTGGTCACTTGTTTAGCAACACTACTATCAATATGATTACAGCGACCGTTGATTGCGGAGCCTTCAGCTAATGAGAGTATTTTATATTGGACATCACCGTTTAAATGCCCTGTTGAACCAAGCTTTAGACTTTGACTGGTGTAGACATTGCCTTCAATCGTACCATGTAAAATAAGGCTAGGTACATGCACTTCCCCTTGAATGATGGAACCTTCACTGACAATCAATGTACCATCCTTATCAGCGTGAATATTACCATTGAATTTACCATCAATACGGACAGCACCTTCAAAAGATAATTCACCTGTGATGACGGAGTGTGCACCAATCAGGGTGTCAATTTGTTGTGGGTCATTGCTGACATTTTTTTCACGTTTTCTTAGCATTTATATCTCAAATTTGCAGGATTTCCGTATGATTTCTTTGCCTTTTTTATTGTAAAGGATCAAATCAATACGAGGGTGCTGAGGGAGTGGCGTAAGTCCTGCGGCATGAATTTCCCCTTGCACAAAGGTATGAGTTTCCATTTGGAATGGCAATTTCTCGTTACCATTTTTGAAATGTAAAGGATAACTACTCCCTTGAACATCGTGATAAATAAATTGTAAACTACCTCCAATATGACGTGGGTAGTTACCACCTTTGACTAAAGTGACATGAAAAAACAAACGATGCGGTGAAAGTGATTGTAAGCTTGCTTGAATAATTTGAACATGCTGCCCTTTTCTAGCGTCTAAGATGCTATGAAAGACTTGTATGCGTTGCTGTAAGCGAGAAACATCCTCTTGTTGCTTTTGTAAAATCTTTTTCAAGCCATTTATTTGAGCTTGTTTTAAAGTGTTTTCAGTCTCTGATGCCAATAGTTGTGATCGAACGGAAGCAAACTGGTTTTCTAGTTGATGCAACATAATTTCAATATCATGGTTTTTTTTGGATGGTGGATTGTAATGATGATTGATGACCATACCCATCAACAGGCTGATGGTTGGAATGATTAGGATCGTAATGGGGCGAATATGGATGTTTTTGGCGGGTCGACCATTACTCGCTTCGACCACCATGATTTGTTTGACTTTGAACCAAAATTCTAACAAACGTTGCCAACCTGTTTTCTTAACCATAGGGATTTATGGCCACTGGGCGTGAATCGAAAGCCCTGTTCCTTCATCTAAACCCAACATGATATTGGCGTTTTGAATCGCTTGCCCCGACGCACCTTTTAATAAATTATCAATGCAACTAACCACTACAGCTTCCGTATCACTTAAACGACACATACCAATATCACAGCGATTACTGCCAGATACACCTTTGGTCGATGGTAACTTGCCTTCAGGTAAAATACGCACAAACGGCTCATCTTGATAGGCTTGAAGCAATGTTTGATGCCATGTCTCGGTATGTTCTCCTGTTAAATGTAAAGTGGTCAACATGCCACGTGACATGGGAATAAGATGGGGAACAAAACGTACTTTGACGGATTTCTGTCCAAAATTTTCAGCCCATTCTTCCATTTCCCAAGCGTGGCGATGGCGAGGTAAACCATAGGCACTCAGTCCTTCATTGACTTCACAATAAAGAAGCCCTGTTTTGGCTGTCCGACCTGCGCCTGATGTACCTGATTTTGAATCAACAATGATGGAACTATCATCCAATAACTTGGCTTTTAGCAAAGGAATCAAGGGCAACAAGGTCGATGTAGGATAACAACCAGGGTTGGCAACTAAATTTGCTTGTGCAATATCAGTGCGTGCCCATTCACTTAAACCATACACGGCATCTTGTAATAGATGAGGGTGCGGATGCGCTAAACCATAGGCTTGCTGATAAATATCAGGCGATTGGTGGCGAAAATCAGCCGATAAATCCACGACCTTTTTTCCTGCATCCAATGCTTTTTTTACACTTTCAGCCGCCGCACCATGGGGTAAAGCCGTAAATACCAATTGAACATCATCAGCAAGTGCTGCATCTGCTTTTGCCAGTGTTAAATCACCCACATGACCTGTGATACCAGGTAAGACATCCCTTACTTTTTTACCTGCTTGGGAGTGAGCGCCTACATGAGTTACTTCCAAATATGGGTGGTTTTCAATCAAACGAATAAGTTCTGCACCTGTATAACCAGTGGAACCAAGGATAGCGACATGAATATTCATGCGGGAAGACTACAAAGCAAGGCTGTGAAACGAAAGCATTGTATGTAAACAAGGTCAAGGTATGATGCGCGATTCCTGCATGGAAAGATATGCAGATTATTGAAAATAGGGCTATCAACGCCCGCTAGGGTGTTTTGATGTCTTCTGAAGAAAACGTAGAAATAAAATTTGCAGATTTGGGGCTTTCTGAACCTGTGATGAAGGGTTTAAGTGATGTGGGTTATGAATCACCATCACCGATTCAAGCCGAAATGATTCCATATATGATGGATGGTCGTGATGTCTTGGGTCAAGCGCAAACAGGTACAGGTAAAACAGCAGCTTTTGCCTTGCCGATTTTATCTAAAATTGATTTAAATGAACGTGATCCTCAAGTCTTGGTGCTAGCACCAACGCGTGAGTTGGCGATTCAAGTGGCTGAAGCGTTTCAGCAATATGCACATCATATCAAAGGTTTTCATGTATTGCCTATTTATGGCGGACAAAGTTATGACACACAATTGCGCGCATTAAAACGTGGCGTACATGTGGTGGTCGGTACTCCAGGGCGCGTGATGGATCATATGCGTCGTAAAACATTAAAGCTTGATGGTTTAAAGACTTTGGTACTTGATGAAGCCGATGAAATGTTGCGTATGGGATTTATTGATGATGTCGAATGGGTGTTGGAACAAACACCAAAAACACGTCAAATTGCCTTATTTTCTGCCACCATGCCCGCCGTCATTCGGAAAATTACAGATCGTTATTTAAGCAATCCTAAGCATGTGACCATTAAAAATAAAACCAGTACAGTGGACACAATTCGTCAACGTTATTGGTCCGTCAGTGGTCGTCATAAAATGGATGCCTTGACACGTATTCTCGAAGCTGAAGATTTTGATGGCATAATTATTTTTGTGCGTACACGTGGCGCAACGGTTGAAGTTGCTGAAAAACTAGAAGCACGAGGTTTTAGTGCGGCAGCCTTGAATGGTGAAATTGCTCAAAAGCAACGGGAACAAATCGTCAACCGTTTGAAAAAAGGGCATTTGGATATTTTGGTGGCAACCGATGTCGTCGCACGTGGTTTGGATATTAACCGTATTTCACATGTGATTAACTATGATATTCCCGGTGATACAGAATCCTATGTTCATCGTATCGGACGTACAGGTCGTGCAGGTCGTCAAGGCGATGCAATTTTATTTGTAGCACCGCGTGAACGTCGCATGTTGTATTCTATTGAACGTGCCACACGTCAAAAAATTGCTGAATATCACATGCCATCCACGGCTGACATCAATGATAAACGTGTGGATGCCTTTAAGCAGAAAATTCAAGCGACTTTAGAAGCTGATGATTTGGAATTATATGCCAAAATCATTGAGCAATATGAAGCAGAACATGAAGTGCCTGCGCAAGAAATTGCAGCCGCATTGGCAAAAATGGTGCAAGGTGATACACCGTTATTATTGGCTGAATCCAAGCATGCTGAACGCAAACCTCGTGTTGAAAACCGCTCTGAAAGAACAACTGAATCGAGTGATCGCCCTCAACGTGAACGTCGTCCTGCTCATCCAAAAACACGCTCGCTACCTCGTTTAGAACGTGGTATGGAGCGTTTTCGTTTGGATGTTGGGTCAGATCACAATGCTCAAAAGGGTAATATTGTGGGCGCTGTTGCCAATGAATCAGGCATTGAAAATGAATTTATTGGTCATATTGAGATTTATGATCGTTATAGCACTATTGATTTACCTGAAGGTATGCCGAATCATATTTTAAAAACCTTGCAAGAAGCTCGTGTGATGGGTCGTAAAATGAACATGACGCGTGAAGAAATGGAAGATTTATCACATGATAAAGAACGTATTCAGCGTGGTCGTTCTTCATCGAAACGTCGTGATGAAGGTTCGCATTCAAAACGTGGAAGAAGTGGACCTTCTCGGTCACGTTCAGGTGGTCACACACCGCCGAAACGTCGTTCATAAATTGATAGGATGACTTAGACGTAAAGGGCGTAGCGTAAGCTGCGCCCTTTTTTTTACCTTAACCCAATGCGCCAGAACAGCTTGAGCCTTGCCCTGCCGTACAACCATAACAATGATCCATGATGGCAATGGGCATACCTTCCATATTTTTTTCTAATAATTCAGATAGATGTGTTTTACCTTGACCGTGTAATGGTAAATCCAACATTTGATTAAAATCACAATCATAAACATAGCCTTGCCAATCAATACTCAGCAATGAACGGCACATCACCGATTCAAGATTCGCTTCAGAATAATGGGCTTTGAGTTGTTGCATATAAGGTTCAAATTGACCTTGTGAAATAAGGTAACTACCAAAACGTTTAATCGGCATATTGGTAATGGTAAAGAGTTGATTAAAGGTAATATTGAAACGTTCGTTCAATTCTTTTTTATAGGCTGCTTGCAATTCAACTTGTGAAGGGGGCAAAGATGTTCCTGTTGGATTGTACACAAGATTCAATATTAAACCGCTGCCTTCTTGACCATAACCCAAAGCATTCAATGCTTGAATACCTGCAATACTGCGTGCAAAAACGCCTTTGCCACGTTGTGCATCCACATTTTCACCCAAATAACAGGGTAGGGATGCGGATATTTCAACGTGATGATTCGCCAAAAATTCAGCTAAATCATCATAAGCTTCTTCACTTAGAATGGTTAAATTACATCGATCAATGACGTTGATGCCCAATTGACGGGCTTCATGCACCAAATAACGAAAATCTGGATTCATTTCAGGCGCACCGCCTGTTAAATCTAAGGTTTTAATATTGGAACGTCTTAAAAAATCCAATATCGTTTCAATGGTTTCACGTTGCATGATTTCTTTGCGGCGTGGCCCAGCATCAACATGACAGTGGATGCACGTTTGGTTGCATAGATAGCCTAAGTTGACTTGTAATGTTGTTAACGTCCCGCGTCTGATGGCTGGAAAGTCTGTTTTTTCTAGGCGTGGGCGACAATCGTGCATGCGCACCTCCAAATATGATAATGAAGCTTAAGTCGGTACGGTATTGGCGAACTTACAGATTGATTTCAGATCAAAAAATCAATGTTTGCCTGAACTACCAAAACCACCTGCGCCCCGCTCTGTTTCTTCTAGTGTATGGACGCTTTGAAAATGCACTTGCATAACAGGTGCAATAATCATTTGAGCAATGCGATCACCACGTTGAATGGTAAAAGGCTGATGGCCATGATTGATTAAAATGATGCCCACTTCGCCGCGATAATCGGCATCAATCGTCCCAGGACTATTGAGTACGGTAACACCGTGTTTGAGTGCCAATCCTGAACGTGGGCGAATTTGAGCTTCAAGTCCAGCAGGTAATGCCATGCTGAAACCTGTTGGAATCAATTGATATGTGCCTACGTCAAGTTGTATCTCGTGTTCAATGGCAGCACGAATATCGGCACCTGCCGCAAGCTCACTGGCATAAAAAGGTAAGGTTAAACCCTCACCATGAGGCAATCGTTGAATGGATACGCTTGTCTGTTGTGTCATGTTAACTCCATAATGAATTGAATGATTTGCATGGCAAAAGGTGTTTTTTCTGCAGGTGTAAGAGCGGTAACGTGTTGAGGTGTTAGCCACCAACCCGACGATGTGGATTGCCCCATATTGCTCACATCATTGGCAACGATGGCATCAACACCTTTGCGTTGAAGTTTATCTTGGGCATGTGCAATGTGCTGTTGGGTTTCCGCAGCAAAGGCAATCACTTGATGGGGGCGTTCAGGCATGTGGGCAATATGTGCCACAATATCGGGGTTGGCAGTGAGTTCTACATGCAAGGATGATGTATCCCCACGCTTTATTTTTTCCGTTGCGACATGGGTGAAACGAAAATCACTCACCGCCGCAGTGGCAATAAAGACATCACTGTTAGCAGCATGTTTTTCACAGGCAGCCAACATCTCCAAACCTGTTTTAACCGCCACACGTTGAATATATTCAGGGGTTGAGGGCGTGCCAACACCTGCAATCAAACACACATCCGCACCCCAAGCCGCTGCCACTCTTGCCAAACATGCACCTAATGTTCCTGATGCACGGTTGCTTAATGTGCGCACGGCATCCCAAGATTCCACAGTCGGGCCAGCATTGATAACCCAGCGTTGCCCTTGTAAATAAGAAGGGTGTAATAAAGGAATGAGGGTGTCCACAATGACATGTAAATCAGGTAAACGCCCTGCACCGTGTTCGCCACATGCCAATATCCCTGATGCAGGTGGCAGAATATGGATGCCTCGCTGACGCAATGTCGTGATATTGTCTTGTGTGGCTTGAGATTGCCACATGGATGGATTCATGGCAGGTGCAATCAGTATCGGTTGTTCACAAACTTGTATCATGGTGGTCAATAAATCATCGGCAATGCCATGACTTATTTTCGCCAAAACATTGCATGTCGCAGGTGCAATCAAGACAACATCTGCCCAGCGTGCCAATTGAATATGCCCCATTTCACGTTCATGGGTTAAATTAAAAAGTTCAGTATGAACGCTCTCACCTGTTAAGGCTTCAAAGGTTAAAGGGCTCACAAACGCACAGGCAGAAGCTGTCATGATACAACGAACATGCGCACCTTGTTTGATTAAAGTGCGCGCCAATTCGGCGATTCGATAGACAGCAATGCCGCCAGTAATGCCCAAAAGAATATGTTTTTGCTGTAACACTAGACTGTTTCTTGCAGCTCTTTGAGTGTTTGCAATACGTTTGCTACATGCTCTTTCACCCGAACTTTCCGCCAAATATGGGCGATACGACCCTCAGGGTTGATGATAAATGTTGAACGATCAATGCCCATATATTCTTTACCGTAGTTTTTATTGAGTTGTAAGACATCAAAGGCTTTGCATAAAGCTTCTTCGGCATCAGATATTAAAGGGAAATTCAAATCTTGTTT
>JAUZQL010000138.1 GCA_030950975.1 Mariprofundaceae bacterium
AAATAATTGTTCCAAAACCAAAAAAATTGCCCTACAAAAATCGTCTGACATTGCCATTCGTATAGAAAGTTTATCTCGTATCAAAGCGATATTAGATGAGTTGGCTGAAAAGTGTGATGAAGAGGGTGAGGATGAATGCCCCATATTAAAAACACTGGAGAAGTTTGATGAATAAGGTCTCTTCAACTCAACGTTTTGTTGCCAATCATGGCACAAAATTAGGATACCCAAGTATTGTTTCAGGAGTTAGTCATGAGTGATCAAAATATACAAGAACAGAAGCATCCAAGCATATTATCAGTGAACCATATGATTCTTGCTGTACTGGCTATTGGATTATTGTGGTTTATTTTCAACTGTAGCTCGTGTCATTCATAAGCATGAATCCATCAACCTTATTAAAAACAAGTATACTTGCCACCATCGTGGCTGCCATTTGCTGTTTTACGCCTGCTTTAGTGATTTTATTGGGTGCAGTTGGACTTGCCACATGGACAGGCTATCTTGATATGATTCTCATTCCTGCCTTAGTTTTATTTATCGGCTTAACCATTTATGCATTCATGCAACATGATAAGGCATTGAAATCATGAGTTGTTGTAGTGCTTCGACAGTAGCGAAAAAGGAAGGACATCATTGTCCAGCATGTGGCTCATCCTGTTTGCCAGTATCATACCAAACCATGCTTCATCATGTACAATACCCAGAAAACCAACATATCATGGGGCAATATGCTTTCTGTGCAAACTCAATATGTGATGTGGTTTATTTTTCCTCCTTGAATACAATTTCCAAAGACAACGTTAGATTCTTGAGAAACCATCAAGATGCGATGTTATGTTATTGTTTTGATATAACGCAATCATGCTATCAATCGGCATGCGAACAAGGCACATCGGAATCTATAAAGGCGTTTGTGATTCAACAAACAACATCAAAGTTTTGTGCTTGCAACATAAAAAATCCATCAGGTCGTTGTTGTTTGGCTGATTTCAAACGTATGGAGCAAAAGGCATCGCACCTATGATGAAGCTGGAATCGATATTAACATGTCCTAATTGTGGGCATCGAAAAAAAGAATGTATGCCAACAGATGCTTGCCAATGGTTTTATACCTGTGAAGCCTGTCATGAAATATTAAAGCCTAAAGCGGGTGATTGCTGTGTTTTTTGCTCTTACGGTGATGTTCGATGCCCATCAAAGCAATGAGAAACGAATGCTCTGAATTTGAAATGGGGTCAGGCTTTCATAACTTGATATTGATAAAGAAGAAATATCATCCCGAGCTTAGGAAGTACGGCTTTAGCCGTGTTTTCATACGCTATTTATCGCGGCTAAAACCGCACTTCCAGAGTGATGAATATACAGCAACATCAGCCGTTAAAAGGGTCGTACAATGACCATTATCACAATGATAAGCAAAGCTAAAACAGGTGCTTCATTGAACCAACGATAAAAAACATGTGAACGTTGATTCTTTTGTTCGGCAAAGGTTTTGATTAAACAACCGCAATGAAAATGATATGCCACCAAAAAAGCAACCGTTACCACTTTCAGATAAAACCAAGTCTCACTTTGTAGATAATCCCACTGCATCCATGCCAACATTGAGCCTGATAACAACGTGAGCCACATCATCGGAGTCACAAAGCGATACAATCGCCCTTCCATCGCACTCAATTGTTCTGAAATATCTTGATGGGTACATGCCGCATGATTCACAAATAAGCGAGGCAGATAAAACAAGCCTGCAAACCATGATACCATCATGACAATATGAAATACTTTAACCCATTCCATGTCGGTCTCTCCTATGCCTTCGATAAACGAGTGACCAAGCCCAACAAAATCGAGCAATTATGGTTTAACGCTTAATTGGCTTTATTTTTTGCTAAGTTCACGCGTAATTTTCGTCCTGCAAATTCTTTACCATTTAATGCCAAGGCTGCTTCCGAACCCGCTTTATCCATTTCAATAAAGCCATAACCTTTCGGGCGTTTATTTGGACCACCTGTAACCATACGAATGGCTTTAACTTCACCATAAGCTTCAAATAAGCGCTGAATTTCAGCTTCTTTTGCATTAAAAGGAACATTACCCACGTATAATACATGACCATCGAGTTGTTGTGATTCGGATGAATGCTGTGTATTTGAAGGCATGGATTTTTTCGTATACATCGCAACCGTCACACCACCCAACAAGGTGCCTAAAAATAAACCTGTCGCAAATAAGGACGCTGCTGGAGCACCCGAAAATAGAGGTTGTGCAGCATAACCCAACAAGGAAATCACCAAAGCAAGTCCACATAATTTAAAAAAACATGAGATATTCATTTTATTCTCTCCTCAATTTTTATATCAATACACGAGTATTGTATAACAACAGCTACTTAGGACTATATATTGTTATTCAGCTGATACGTCGTATGTGCGACGCATATTGCCAAAATTGAGTGGGCATGTCGCCCTGAAAAAACTACCTTAAAAAGCCATCGCTTGAATCAGTCCAAGTTCTGTATGGATACGTTTATCATGAGCAAGCTCATCCAATGATATATTTGGTAATAACTCAGAGAAACTCGCATGAGGTAAGACAATCCCTGCATCACCACACGTAAATCCAAAATGAATCGCCAATATATCAGCAAGGTAAACTGCGAACACTTCGCCTCGAATAGTCTCGGGAATATCACCAAGCTCCGCATAAGCTGGATGATGATGGTATGCCATAGCTTGCATTATTTTTTCAGGTAATTGCCAATGTTCTGCTAAAAGTTGCCCCATTTCGATATGCGTGCAGGCAAAACGATCCACTTCATATTGCAAATGCCCTTGCGCAAGATTCAAGTTTGCTGCGACTGAAAATTCAGGAATGACATTCAAGCCCATGCGTCCAATATCATGAAACAATCCCAATGTTGCCGCTTCATCCCGATCACAATGAGGAATATATTGTGCTATCACTTCTGCTATCGCTGACACTGCCATGCCATGTTTCCAGAGGCTATCCGTGCTATATTCAGGCGTTTGGTGATTTTTATGAACACCTGAAAAAGCATGTTGTGCAACAATATTACGCACCATTGATTGACCCAATCGAGCCATTGCACGCCCAACATCATTCACAGGTGTTCGCATGAGAATGCTGGCGGTATTGGCTGATCGCAATACTGAAGCAGCTAACATAGGATCTTCTTTGATAATTTTTGCCAAGACAGCATTGGACGCTTCATCGCTAAGAGCCTGCTGAAAACGTTTCCATAAAGCAGGCGGTTGTGCCACATCAGTAATATTTCTCCGATACATGGACAAACGCCCTTGCGAACCGTGAGCAGGTACAAGTTGTTCATAGATGACATCATCATGAAAATCCATTTCAAAACATGCTGGCACTAACATAAAATCTCCTATTTCAACAATGGTTGCAAAAGCTCGGATGTTTCCATCCATCCACGAATATCAGACGATGAAAGTTCATGCACTTTACTTTGAGCGGCTTCGATATATTGCAATGCTTGCCAATGTTCATGCCCAAATTGATCTGCAGATGAACATATCGCTGCAATGACATTATCTTTTGGATGATGATGCGCTGCGACACTATCGATCAATGATGTTGGCATTCCCCATTGCTTCAACATGATTTCACCAACTTCGGCATGATGTAAACCATAAACTTGCTGTTCAACATCACAAAGTTCTGCACCATGTAAGGCAAGGAAATCTCGTTCAAAATATCTAGAATCAATATGCAAAGCAATTAAAATACAGCCGATGTCATGAAATAAACCAGCCATGAATAAATCATCGCTATCATACTTTATGTTTGGCTTTAAATGCTCGGACATGCGCAAGCATAATTGTGATACTGAAAATGAATGCGCCCAAAACTGTCGCAAATGTTGTAACGCAATCGGTAAGTGAAAATTTTGAAACAACGACATCGACATTGATATTTGTGCTGACGTTGCCAAACCCAAACGAGCAATTGCTTTGGGTAGCGAAGACAATGGTTTATTCATCGGATTATACGCTGATGAATTGGCAATTTTTAATAGGCTTGCTGAAATCATCACATCGGTTTCAACAATATGTGCCAAAGCATTCGCACTTGCATGACTTTGACTCAATAAGCTTCGTATTTCCAGAAAGCGTTCTGGTAATATCAATAACTCATGCGTCTCATACATCAATTGTAAACTATGCTCTCGTGTCGAAATAAGTTGCTGCATAAGTCCGTAAGAAGCAAAAACTATGCCTTATTGTTGTTGAATCCATTGCAATACTTGAGACCAATTGTCCCCAGGGGTGATTTGCCCACCACAAACATCATGACTTGCGCCCGTCACGCCATGTAAAGTATTCGCTTTACCTAACAAGGTATATTTGCTTAATACTGCAAAAGACAAGGCTTCCACGGCATCTGCGCTGATGCCAAACTCGGCTGTTGTACCCACATCATCTGGAGATAAACATTCGCGCAACATCGCCAATAAACACCCATTGAATGCCCCACCACCACAAACAAACCATTGTTCAGGGAGTTCATCCAACAAGCTGATGCTCATCGCAATGCTTTGTGCTGTAAAAGCACACGCTGTCGCCATACGATCGGCATCCGAAAGACCTTCCCATGCCATGATTTGATTAACAATCGCTTCACCAAAATCTTCACGCCCTGTGGATTTGGGTGGTTTTTGTTGTAAAAAAGGATGTTCTAACAAGCTATCCAATAAGCTTTGACAAACAACGCCGCTACTTGCTAAG
>JAUZQL010000139.1 GCA_030950975.1 Mariprofundaceae bacterium
TAAAACATTGTGGGATCATTCCCCAATACATCACGATTCATCGCTATGGGACCAAGCAAACGCTCTACACCCAAACCCATATATCGCCCTAGAACGCCTAAATGCCAACGCTTTTCCAAGCAAGTAGTCAAAGGCACACCTTCTTGATAATCAAAGAACCACTGAGGTGTTTGTACCCATGCGACATCAATATCACGGAAATAACCCAGAGTACGCACTAAAAATTCAGGAAAAGGGCGTGTATCTGCATCAAAAATGACCATCAAATGACCTTCTGTATAAGTCATGCCATGACGGATATTCCCAGCTTTGAAACCAATATTATCTTCTCTGGCAATATAATTGACACCTTCTTCTTTTGCCACTTTGGACATGATGTCTCGATTACCATCATCCAAGACATGAATGCGAGCATCAATTCCATCAGGTACATGCATACGCTTGGCATCCTGAATAGATAAACGCACTAATTCTTCATCTTCATTGTACGTGGGGAAAAATACATCCACAATAATGTCACCATCTTTTGATACTTGATGGCTGATTTCAGATAAACGTGTAGGCGCTGATCGCCAAGGGGTATCTTTCACACGCCATAAATTAAATGTAAAAAGAATCGTGCCAATAAAAGCTAAGGTTTCAGCGACTGCCAACACAATAGAAAAACCAAGTGCAGCTTCATTCAAGGAATCGGTCCAACGCCAAAACAAATACCATAAACCTAAGAAAATGCTACAGCTACCTAGCATCTGTGCTAAAAACATTTGTCCATCACTGGGTTCACATGCCTTGGGAGGTGTCCGATGTTCAAATTTGGAAAAATACCATGTCGGTGTTTTTTCTTGTTTCATAAACGTGACTTTAACCTCGTAAACCAGTCGCTTCGACAGGTAATTCATGAATATGATCAAACATTGGAAAGAGCTGATCGAGAAACGTATCATGAAGTAATTCAGATATTTCAGCATTGGCATGCAAGATATATAAACGTGATCCAGCAGGCATGGCTTGAAATAACTGCACAAGTAATGCCAAGCCACTACTATTGGCAACGGATACATGTTTTAAGTCGATCGCTAAACGTGATCGTTTTTTGATATGCTTCAATAATAATGACTCTTGATAGACTTGTAAGCCAAACGATGCATCCAAGGTATGGTGTTTAAATTCAACCAATAACAAAGCACCTTTCAACGATAATTTCACCCACTTGTCTGCATCTTGTAGTTGAAAATTATCTGCCACTATCTCCAAATTTTTAATCATGTCCCAATAACCCCATAATATGTGAAAACTTGTAAGCACAATCATATAAAAACAAGTAAACCAACACTGCAAACACCCATGTATTTATTTTTTTTTGTGAAAGGCGCATAAACAAACTATCCATCCAACGGGCTAATAAAATAATCAATAAACCTGCAAGCACGCCGAGTGCAGCACCAGCTAAGATATCCATGGGCCAATGAAACCCCAAGGCAATACGCAATAATGAAAAAAATACAGCTAAGCTTAATGCGATCAAACCCCACCAGCGATTTAAAGAGAACACCACCGTTGCCAATAAGAAAAAAACCACGGCATGATCGCTAGGAAAAGAGCCTTGCATATGGAACGAATCAATCACGCTATGCCATTCTTTGGGAGGCAAAGGTATTTCCAATAAGTTTTCTTGCATCATAGGGCGATGTGATGGCACTAGTTTTTGTATCACTTGAGAAGCAATAAAAAGAACGGGCATCGCACAGCATGTCATCAAGGTAATATCTCGTGCATGATGGCGTAACAGACCTTTGGGTCGTTCAGGCAATAAGCCAGGGGTTCCTGCATACCACATGCTACATAAGGCTAAGGCATACAA
>JAUZQL010000014.1 GCA_030950975.1 Mariprofundaceae bacterium
TTGGCTATTGTTTTTGTTTTCATTCAAGAAGGCTTACGCAAGCGAAAAGAAGAAATGGAGTCAAAAGTATGAGTTCTCATGCAATGAAAGCAGTTGTTTTAGCAGGGGGGTCAGGTAGCCGACTTTGGCCGATGTCACGTCAGCAATTACCCAAACAATTTCTAAAGTTAGGTGGTGAAGAATCCTTGTTGGCAGCAACTATTTCACGTCTATCGCCCGTAATTGAAGAAGATGATGTATGGGTAGTGACCAATGAAGCGCATGCCACGGGAGAGGCGTTTTCAGAGCTAGAACATTTGCATACGATTCTTGAACCGTGTGGGCGTAATACTGCACCCGCCATTGCCTTAGCAGCCGCTTTATTGATGCAAGATGGTGAAGATCCAACCATGTTGGTCTTGCCAGCGGATCATTTGATTCAAGATATTCCACCTTTTCATGATGCGCTGGAAAAAGCAAAGCAAGAAGCTGAACAAGGAAAATTGGTCACGTTTGGTATTGTTCCTGAACACCCTGATACAGGATTTGGTTATATTCAGGCAAATATGAACGTCGATACGGATGTTTTACCTGTGAAGCGGTTCACTGAAAAACCTGATTTAGCAACGGCGAAAGCTTTTGTCGCAGAAGGTGGTTATTTTTGGAATTCAGGCATGTTTGTTTGGAAGGCTTCTGTTATTTTGGCGCAGTTACAACAGCACAGCCCCGATATTTATGATGAAGTTATGTGCATGCAAGCGCTTTGGAAAAGTGGTGAAAACTGGCAAGAAATCGTGCGTCAACATTTCCAAAACATGCCCTCTATTTCGATTGATTATGCCGTTCTTGAAGCATCGGATGAGGTGATGGTTGTACCTGTATCGATGGGCTGGTCTGATGTAGGTAGTTGGGATGCTGTGTTCGATATTTCAGAAAAAGATAGCAACAACAATGCTGTGAGTGGTCGGGTGATGGCGATGGATTGCCACAATAGCTTGCTGCGTAGTGAATCACGTCTCATTGCAGCCGTTGGACTTGAAAATATTATCGCCGTGGAAACACCTGATGCGATTTTGCTTTGCCCACGCGGTGAAAGTCAGCGTGTGCGTGAAGTGGTGGATAGCCTGAAAGTACAAGATGATGCTTCCTACCGTGAACATGTGACGGTAAAACGACCTTGGGGCAGTTATACAGTCTTGGAAAGTCTAGCTACAGGTTTTAAATTGAAGCGTATTGAAGTGAAACCCGGTGCAAGTTTGAGTTTACAAAGCCATCAACATCGATCTGAACATTGGATTGTGGTATCGGGTACTGCGACTGTAACACGCGATGATGAAGTGCTCACGGTCATCAAAAATGAGAGTACATATATTCCAATCGGAACCAAACACCGCTTGCAAAATAGAGGTAAAATCATGTTGCAGATGATTGAAGTGCAAGTCGGTGATTATTTGGAAGAAGACGATATTGAACGTTTTGAAGATATCTATGGGCGACAATAAATATTTTCTTGTCCCTATCAATGGGATGATTTATTTTAAGTGATTCGCCGCTGTGGTCGTGTCGCATTAATGTTATATGCTTAGGAGAAAGGACGATGGTTGACTGGTTGCAGAGAAGATCACGAAAAGAAAGACGCATATTTGCTATGGCATTTGATGTTATGATGATGCCTTTGGCTTTGTGGTTAGCCTTTTCATTGCGTTTGGGGGAACTCTTTATTCCAGCATGGACTCCTTGGTGGGTCTTTCTTCTACCACCAGTGATTGCCTTGCCTGTATTTTTAAAAATGGGGCTTTATCGCACGGTGATTCACCTCATTGAAATACAAGCTTTGGGAACTATATTAAAAGCTGTCACATCAATGGTGGTTATTTTCTCTTTGTTCTTATTATTGCTTTCGCCGCACGGTGTACCTCGATCATCATTGGTTATTTTTTGGATGGTTTCTTTGTTAATTGTGGGTGGTAGTCGCTTTTGGCTACGCCGTTTGGTGCATGGTTATCAACAAAAAAAACGTCAATGTGTCGCTATTTAT
>JAUZQL010000140.1 GCA_030950975.1 Mariprofundaceae bacterium
GGTGCCTGTGAAATCATGTAAAAAACGTTCCAACCACGCCACCGATTCAGCATCCAAATGGTTGGTCGGTTCATCCAATAAAAGCATGTCGGGATTAGACAGTAATAAACGGCACAAAGCGACACGACGACGTTCACCACCTGAGAGTTTGCTCACATCTGCATCCCAATCGGGTAAACGCAGGGCATCGGCAGCAATACCCAGTTTGCGATCTAAATTATGACCATCACCCGCTTCAATAAAGGCTTCTAAATGGGCTTGTTTTTTGGCGATTTCATCAAAGTCTGCATCAGGTTCGGCATAAGCAGCATAGACTTCATCCAATGCCGTCAAAGCATCTTTCATGGGTTGAACGGCTTCTTCAATGTTGCCGCGAACATCTTTGCTTTCATCCAATTCAGGCTCTTGAGATAAATAACCAATGTTAATACGAGGTGCTGGTCGTGCTTCGCCTAAAATATCCGTATCAATACCTGCCATAATTTTAAGCAGTGTTGATTTTCCTGAACCATTCAGCCCCAAGACACCAATTTTCGCCCCTGGGTAAAAAGAAAGATAAATATCTTTTAAAATTTCCTTTTTACCATCGACAATTTTGCCGACACCTTCCATCGAATAGATGTATTGATAATCTGCCATGAACCACCTCTAAAATTAGTGAGCCAAGAGTATGGATAAGCTTTGAGTATTCAAGTTGTAACGATTGATGTTATACAATTTGAAATCAAAAAAGATGTATTACAGTAAAAGTTCAAACATAGAAAATATAGCTTTCCTTGCCCTTAAGCATGCTAACTTTTAGCTTTGGGATATGCAAAAAACACAGCCTATTTATATTGATACACTTGAACAACTTGAAAAAGCTCATCCAAACATGAAACAATGCAAGGTCTTGGCGGTGGATACTGAATTTCATCGAGAAACTACATATTACCCTGAGTTTGCCTTGTTACAAATTTATGGTCAGGGACAATGTTGGATTATTGACCCGATTGTATTGAAAGATTTGTCATTGGTTTGGGATATTTTTTGTGATGAACAGATTTTAAAAGTATTTCATGCGGGGCGACAAGATTTAGAAATTATTTTAAAAGAATCAGGTTACCTGCCTTCGCCGATATTTGATACGCAGATTGCAGCGGCATTGTTGGGTTTAGGGCAGCAAATTGGCTTTGGTAATCTTGTGCAACGGCTTTTGAAAAAAGTATTGCCCAAACAAGAATCATTTAGTGATTGGGTATCACGTCCGCTTCGAGAAAAACAAATTGAATATGCGGCTGATGATGTGATTTGGTTGATGCCTATTTACCAATCATTACATGATTCCTTAGAGGCTAGAGGGCGTTTAACATGGCTACAAGAGGAGCAAGCGAAACTTTGTAGTCTTGAAACCTATCAAGAAACACCAGATAAATTGATGTGGCGTGTAAAAGGCTCGAATAAATTGAAAGGTTTGGCTTTGGTTCGCTTGCGTGCCTTGGCAGTGTGGCGTGAAGAACAATCACAAAAACGTAATATTCCACGTCGTCGAATGATTGCTGATGAACCGTTATTAGAAATAGCACGCCGTGATACAGTAACAATGGATGTACTTTTTTCGATTCGGGGTTTAAGCCAAGGTTTCGTACGGCGTTTTGGTCAAGATATTATAGTCTTGTGTAAAGCGTGCCGTGATACACCAGAATCTGAATGGCCCAGCAACAGTAAACGCAAACACCCAACCGAAGGCACCGATTTACGTTTGGAATTATTGGGCAGTTTGCTGCGTCTTCAAGCTAAAGATGGTGATATTTCGGCAGCTATTTTATGTCATAAAAGTGATTTATCTGAACTTGCTTCATGGGGTCGGCAATGCAAGCAACCTGAGCCTGATGTGGCTTGTTTACATGGCTGGCGACGTGAATTGGTAGGCGAGCAGTTGCTTCGATTATTGCGAGGAGAAATTTCTTTGGGAATCAATCCTAAAACAGGTGAACCCGTGGTCGAAGTACGGAGTGTTTCATGAAACTTTGTTTTTCTGTGGATGCGCTTTCGCCTGCTGGTGATAAAGCGTGGCGTTTACAACAAAATGATACATGGCGACCCATTCAATATGCAGAACCATTGCAAACAGGCGATGCTCAGATTGAAAAAATAAACGTGGCAGAAAGCTGGGTGAATCGGCGTATGCAAAATGATAAGGATATGGGGTTGGTTGCCAAAGAAAAAATGGGCATGTTTGATTTTTTAAGTCGAGCTATTTATGCCCATGCAGTTTTGCATCGTTTATCCGATGCTCCGATTCCACAACAATCACAAATGATTGAGGTGGTGGCAAGTTTAACGGTGGGCACAGCATGGTTGCTATATTTGAATCCAGCAGGTCAATTTGCAGCATTGGACAGTAATGCTGAAAAAATTATCGGTAACTTGAATATTGCCGTGCGTGGTGAGATTGCTTCCAGTGAAGGGTATATCGGTGTTGTAGCCAGTCAAAATGAAAACTTGATGGATGTGACCTATCGTCAATTTTTAGAAGCTTGGTTGGAACATTTAACGACATCCAATATGTCGATATTTGTCCCTGATGTTGAAAAGCTCAGTGAAAAAGAAGATGTGTTAAAAAAAATTCAACAGTGGCAGCATGAATAAATTAGCAGAAAAATTGCGTTATTACACGATGATGGAGGAGGTCGGTCGTGGTGGAACAGGCATTGTTTATCGAGCAAAACATCAAAAAACAGGGCATCAAGTTGCCATTAAACTACTGCATGACAGTTTTATTGAAGATTCGCAGCAAATTGAACGTTTTCATCGAGAAGCACGTATACATCAAAAAATTCGACATCCCAATATACTAAAATTCATAGGCTTATATGAATCGAAACAAACCTTGGCGATTGTCATGGAACTTTTGCAAGGTTGTTCGCTGAAGCAGTATCTTCAACATCATGGTGCTTTATCGACGGGTGAATTGCTTACGGTCATGGATGCGGTGATTCAAAGCTTGGATGTTGCTCATCGCCAAGATGTTATTCATAGAGATATTAAACCCTCGAATATTTTTCTTTGCAATGATGGTACGATTAAAATTATGGATTTTGGTCTTGCAAAAGGTTCTCAACATGATGATGACATCACCAAAACAGGCTTGAATCCAGTGGGTAGTTATTATTATATGGCTCCCGAACAAATTATTGGGCAGCCAGTGGATGCACGGACAGATCTTTATGCTTTAGGCATTACCTTGTTTGAATTGGCGACTGGCGAGCTTCCTTTTGAAGCCAAAGCGGGTGGTGCTTTTGAGGTGATGGAAAAACAAGTGCGTCATCGTCCACCTGAACTTGAGAGTATTAACCCGAATGTTGATGCGAAGCTTGCTCAAATTATTTTGAAACTTTTAGAAAAGAATCCGCAACGACGTTTTCAAAATTGCCATGAACTGGCATCTTCCATCCATCATTTAAGTAACAAAACACCGCTAACATTACAAGGTTCCCGTGCTATTGAGCAGTTTTCTGATTTACATGAGTATGTTGAAAAAGTCCCTGAACATGTGTCCGATATTTTTCAAAAACCTTCTACTGACATAAAAGATGACCTCTCACATGAAACCTTATTATGGTTATTTCAATCAGATTCGCCAGTTGCCAGTTCGCCGCCACCGTTTGATTTAAATTCACCCTTGCCCATAAGTCGTCAAACTTTGAATTATTTAAGAACACATATTACGACACTTCCCCCACTGCCTGATATTTGGCATCAAGTGCAAAAAGTTCTGAATCAATCCGATTCATCTGCGTCCGATTTAGCCAAGTGTATTGAGCAAGATCCTGCGCTTACGGCACATGTTTTAAAGGCATGTAATTCTGCGGCGTATAAAACACCATCAAGTGCACCTATCACACAGGTGGCATTAGCATTGACACGTTTAGGGATGGATGCTGCACAAGATATTATTTTACAAGAAGTGATGCCAAAGCTGGGTCATGCCCATCATATCCAAGAGCTTCAAGCAATCTATTGCCATGCCCAATGTACCGCTTCAGTGGCACGTATTTTAGCAGGCTATAGCCATGTTCTTGAACGTCACCATGCGACATTATTAGGCATGTTACATGATATTGGAAAATTGGTTATTTTACATATTGAGTCCAATGAAAAATTAGACCTATTAAAAGAAAGCATTGAACAGGGCGTGCCCAGCTTAAAAGCTGAATGGGATATATTGGGATATACTCATATTGATGCAGGTATGATGTTATCTTTACATTGGAAATTACCACGAAGTATTCACCGTTTTATCTATTTCCATCATCATCCTTGTTGGCATACGACCGACACATGGCCCAAAGATCTTCAAGCTTCCTTAATGCTAATTCATGCAACACATATTTTATTGTCAGGGGTCTTACCTGAAATGAAAAAAAACACCATTTGGCAAAAAAATAAACGTAGTCATGTCTCTGAAAGTGAAAAAATAATGCAAAACACGCTTCATCTACCACTGAAGGATGTAAAATTTTATCATCACGTAAAACAAGAAGTGTTACGTATTACCCATACATATCCTGATTTATTTGAGGCAAACAATCATGCATAACTCATTTCCTATGGAATCTTTTTTACCTGCTGAAACAGTTGCAATGCTTAAGAAATATGGCGAAAATTTACCCGATGATTTTGCACTTGAAGAACAAATGACTATTTTATTTAGCGATATGCGTGGCTTTACAGAGTTAGCGGAATCGTATGGAGCGCATGAAGTCTATGCCTTCAAACAAAAATTATTACCAAACATGGTGGCAGTATTAATAAATTTTTGGGTGATGGTTTATTGGCATGCTTTTCAGGCGAAAAACGGGGCGAACAAGCTTTGTTATGTATGGTTGAATTGATGCGTGAGCTATCCGAACGTGAAAAAACTTCCAATCACCTTCCTTGTAGAGTTGGTTTTGGTATGCATGACGGTCGTGTTCTTTTGGGCTTATTGGGTGATAAACATCGCAAAGAACTGACTGTGATTGGCGATGTTGCCAACACTGCTGCGCGTTTGTGTGGTATTGCTCAACCTTTTCAGGGTTTATTAACAGAAGCCTGTATGAAAATTATTCCTAATCATTTAAATGAAACCTATTGCCGATATTTGAATGCTATTTATTTTAAAGGTAAACGTGAGGGTATGAATGTCTTTTATATCGATACGCTTGGTGCGTAACGCTATTCAGAATAGTGTCATGATTGAGTAGTCATCTTGTTGAATATCGATTTTTCTTATCAAAAGACTATGTTGCGCTGACTTTTTTTATTTTTTTGGAGGCTTCATGTCCCAATTTCATGTCGTATTTATTGTTTCAGAAGCTACACCCTTGGCTAAAACAGGCGGGCTTGCAGATGTCGCAGGGGCATTGCCTCAAGCTTTATTAGCTCTTCACCATCATGTAACCGTGATGATGCCCTATTACCGCACACATATTGATGCGCTGGATGTTCATGTTGAAGACTTGGGAGAAAGTGTAGAAATGTGGGCTGATGGACGGCAACGTTTTTGCCCCTTGCATCGTGTTGTAGTGGATGGGTTGAATTTCATTTTAATCGAGCAAGATGATCTTTATGGACGCAAAGGTATTTATGGTCCTGCGGGCGGTGCTTATGAAGATAATTTACTTCGTTATGTTCTCTTTGACCGTGTCGCACTAGAAGCCGTTGCACGCCTGCCTCAAAAAACAGATATTATCCATTGTCATGATTGGCAGACGGGTATGATTCCATTGTTATTGAAAACACAATATCAACATTATCCTAAGATTGCTCAAGCCAAGACTGTTTTTACGATTCATAACTTGGCATATCAAGGTGTTTTCCCTGCTGAATGGTTAGGTCGTTTGGGTTTACCTACCCATCATTTTCATCCCAATGGTTTTGAGTTTCATGGTCAAATCAACTGTATGAAAGCGGGTATTTATAAGGCAGATGCGATTACAACAGTCAGTCCAAACTATGCCAAAGAAATTTTAACGCCTGAATATGGTTGCCAATTGGAAGGTTTCTTAGGCAATCATGCCCACAAACTTCAAGGTATCGTGAACGGTTTGGATTTGGCGCAATGGAACCCTGCAACGGATACGACTTTAGAAGCGACCTATGGTGTGGGTAAAATTGCGGGCAAGAAAAAATGTAAAAAAGCATTGCAACAAAGTTGCGGTCTAACTGTGAATGAAAAAACACCTGTGATGACTTTGATTTCACGCTTGGCCGATCAAAAAGGCATCGATTTGTTTTTAGCCAGAGCATCCACATGGCTTTAT
>JAUZQL010000141.1 GCA_030950975.1 Mariprofundaceae bacterium
ATAATCCCATAAACATGGGTTTTTCCTGTGATGCTCATATCATTCTACCGTCACAGATTTGGCTAAGTTTCGAGGTTGATCCACATCCGTCCCTTTGAATTTCGCCACTTCATACGCCAACAATTGCAGCGGAATGGATGCTAACAAAGGAGCCGTGAAATAATCACCAGTTGGCAATGAAATCATACGTTCCACGTCATCAGCGTAATCATCCATTTTCACATCCGTTAATAAAATAACCTTGGCTCCTCTGGCTTTGACTTCATGCAAGCTTGAAATCACCTTGTCCAAATGATACTGCTTGGGTGCAATAATAATCACGGGTAGTTGCGCATCAATCAACGCAATAGGACCATGTTTCATTTCACCCGCAGGATAACCTTCCGCATGTAAATAAGAAATCTCCTTCAATTTCAACGCACCTTCCAATGCCAATGGAAAACTAGGTCCTCGACCTAAAAAGAGTACGCCATGAACATCAGAAAAAAGCGGCGTTAGCTTTTGAATATCCGAAGAACATGTCAATATGTCATTCATATTCTCTTCAAGATTACACATGGCTTGATAATGCTCTCGCCATGCTTGCTTTGACATATTACCCGAACGAACTGCCAGTTTCATTGCCAACAAGGCTAGGATGGCCAATTGCGCTGTATAAGCTTTGGTCGAGGCTACGCCAATTTCAACCCCTGCGTTCAATGCAATCAAACCATCTGATTCACGCACCAATGATGAGCTGGGTACATTGCAAATAGCCAAGGTTCGATTATCAGGTGTTTTACCTTTGAATAAACGCAGAGCCTCCAAGGTATCGGCTGTTTCTCCTGACTGAGATAAGGTAATCAGCCATGTGTTCGAACCAATAATCGGGTCTCGATAACGGTATTCAGAAGCCACATCCACTTCCACCGACACCTGTAAATAACGCTCCAGCCAATACCTTGCTGTCAACGCTGCATGATACGATGTACCACATGCCACCATGACAATACGATCAGGCAAGGCAACATCACTCAACCATGTTGCATCAGGAAATTGAACACCTTCCTTGCTTGCATAGCTATCCATAATATGTGCCATAATCGCAGGCTGTTCATGGATTTCTTTCAACATAAAGTGGTCATAACCACCCTTACTGCTGTTTTCAAGCCTATCTGGCATGGCTTGCCACGTGTGTGTTTGGCTTACATCATCACCCAATGGATTGTAAATAACGATGCCATTTTGATGAATATAGCCCCATTCACCTTCATCAAGGTACATCATCTCCGTCGCAACACCTGCAACCGCCAAACCATCCGATGCAATATAATAGCCATGATTCCCTCGAGCCAATAACAAGGGACTTCCTTTGCGTGCAAACCACAGTTCATTCGGTGTTGCAAGGTTCAACATGCCCAATGCGTATGCCCCTTCCAATTGAGCTAACAACACAGGCATATTTTTTTTCATACTTTGATTTTCATGAAGTAACTTGCTCAACAGGTGTGGAATCACTTCTGTATCTGTATGCGATAGAAAATTCACGCCATCAGCTTCAAGACTTCGGCGAAGCTCCACATGGTTTTCAATAATACCATTATGAACCACAGCTACGTTTGCAGTACTATGAGGATGAGCATTTTCAACCGTTGCTTTGCCATGCGTCGCCCAGCGCGTATGCCCAATACCAAGCTTACCAACATGCTCATCAGTCGCTAAACATGCGCTTAATTGATCCAGTTTACCCGCTGCTTTAGACGTTTTTAAGTGTTTATTCTCGATGGTGCAAATACCTGCACTGTCGTACCCTCGGTACTCCATGTTTTTGAGACCTTGCAATAAGTCTACTTGAGATGATCTGTTTGAAACCACCCCAATAATGCCACACACTATTTCTTCTCCGGACGTTGCCAGTTTTTCACATAGCGTTGTTCGGATCGAACCGATAAGGTCAAACCATCAGGGTTTACATCTCGTGTAATAATACTTCCCGCCCCAAGCGTCGCACCATCATTGACTTCAACAGGTGCAATCAAACGTGTTCCCGAGCCAACAAACACATGATCACCAATGATGGTTTGATGTTTATTTGCACCATCATAATTACATGTAATGCTTCCCGCCCCAATATTACAATCTTGCCCCATTTGCGTATCACCAATATAACTAAGGTGATTGACTTTGCTTCCTTTACCAATCACAGCCTTTTTAATTTCAACAAAATTACCAATTTTAACCCCTTCATCCAAGTGAGCCTCAGGGCGTAAACGTGCATAAGGTCCCACTTTCCCATGCATTGAAATATGCGCATGATCCACATGCGAAAACGCATCAACATTCACATCATCATCCACCCATGCGGAATTAATCACTGCATAAGGACCAATATCACACCCATCACCAACATGCGTATGACCTAATAATTGTGTGCCCGCACGAATGAGCGTATCCATACCAATATGCACAGAAACATCAATACGCACTGTTTCGGGCTGTTCAATCGTTACCCCTTGCTTTTCCCAATCTAAAATCACTCTATTTTGCAATATTTTTGCCGCATTTCGAAGTTGCGTACGATCATTGATTCCCAACATCTCATTCGCATCATCCATCATGCAGCTTTGAACCGAATACGCTTTTTGTACCGCTAGCGGAAGAATACTTGGAAGATAATATTCAGCTTGTTCATTATCGTTATCAACTTCTTTCAACAACTCAAACAAGACGGATTGACGCACGCAAAAGATTCCCGAACTTACTTCTTGAATCGCTTGAATATCATCATTGGCATCCCGTTCTTCCACAACTTTTAGCATGTTCCCCTGTTCATCTCGAACAATTCGACCATAACCATAAGGATTCTCTTGAAAGGCGGATAATAAAGAAATATCAGATGACGAATGGACATGTTCCGTAAGCATCTTAGCCAACGTATTTGTTTGTAAAAGTGGGGTGTCACCGCACACAATCAACACATGTTCGGCATCTGCACAAACATCTTGGCACTGTTGTACAGCATGCCCTGTCCCTAACTGCTCAGCTTGCAATACCCAGCTAACATCGTGTTGGGCATTTATTGTGTCTTGCACTTGCTTGGAACCATGTCCAGTCACAATCGCAATCCCACCAACATCCAATGCTTCAAGACTGATTAATACATGTTCCAGCATACTTTTGCCTAAAAGTTCATGTAAAACTTTTGGCTTTGCAGAACGCATACGTGTCCCTTTGCCTGCTGCTAAAACGAGTACTTGTGTATTAGAAAATGAATAATGTGTCACAATAACCTCTATAATAAAAAATCATGTAACTATTCAGCTTACGCCTGATTTGTCCAAAATCTTCGTTGAAAAGTACTCACTTACAATAATAAGTTGTATTTTTTCACTTTAATCTTGAATAAATCAGAGACATTTTGAACAACTACATTTATTTTATTGTCCTGTTGAATAACGATTTATGGCGCAATGCGAAAACCCAACGAATGAATAGTAATATGATAGAATCCGTCATTTTATTATGCAAGCCTTACAAGATAATGGGCATTTTTAGTACAAAAAAAAGGGGGCGCACAAGCGCCCCCTTTTCCCTTATTGAAATATCATCTCAATCAATTATTTCTTTCGCTTTCTTAAAAACGCCAAACGTGCGGTCGCAATCGCAAGTTCATTGGCTGCACGAGCATAATCCATATCACCATTGTGCGTATCAACAACATCTTTCGCCTTACGTTCAGCTTCCAAAGCGGATGCTTCATCTACATCCGTAGCGCGTTCCGCTGTATCCGCTAATACAGTAATACAATCTGGCTGAACTTCTAAAAAACCGCCCGAGATAAACACTTCATCAATGTCTTCTCCACGCGTAATTTTCAATTCACCTGGACATAAAGCACTCAACAATGGTGTATGTTTTGGCATAATACCTAACTCTCCAGCTGCACCAGGAGCAACTACAAAATTAGCCTTACCACGATATACTTCTCGCTCTGCTGTCGCCACAAGGACTTCAACGGTCGACATTATGATTTAGCAGCTTTGGCAGCCATTTTTTCTGCTTTGGTCACAGCCTGGTCAACCGAACCAATCATATAAAAGGCTTGCTCTGGCAAGTGATCATATTCACCTGCAAGAATCGCTTTAAAACCAGAAATAGTATCATCACGTTTACAATAAATACCAGGGGAACCTGTAAATACCTCAGCCACATGAAAGGGTTGAGATAAGAAACGCTGCATTTTACGTGCACGAGACACCAATAATTTATCATCATCGGATAACTCATCCATACCTAAAATAGCGATAATATCTTGCAGTTCTTTGTAGCGTTGCAATGTTTGTTGTACACCTTGTGCTACTTCATAATGCTCAATACCAATAACTTTAGGATCAAGTTGGCGTGAGGTTGAATCCAATGGATCCACGGCAGGATAAATACCCAATTCAGCAATTTGACGAGACAACACAATCGTTGAATCCAAATGTGCAAAAGTAGTTGCAGGCGCTGGATCGGTTAAATCATCCGCAGGTACATAAACAGCTTGAACAGAGGTAATAGAACCCGTTTTAGTGGAAGCGATACGTTCTTGTAAACGACCCATTTCTTCCGCCAAGTTTGGTTGATAGCCCACTGCCGATGGCATACGACCCAATAGTGCAGAAACTTCAACACCCGCCAAGGAGTAACGATAAATATTGTCAATAAAGATCAACACATCACGACCTTCTTCACGGAAAAACTCAGCCATCGTCAAACCAGTCAAAGCAACACGAAGACGGTTACCTGGAGGCTCATTCATTTGACCATACACCAAGGCCACTTTATCAAGCACATTTGATTCTTTCATTTCATAATAAAAATCATTACCTTCACGGGTACGCTCACCCACACCAGCAAAAACCGAGAAACCACCGTGTGCTTTGGCGATATTGTTAATCAATTCCATCATATTAACCGTTTTACCAACGCCCGCACCACCGAACAAACCAACTTTACCACCCTTAGCAATCGGTGCCATCAAGTCGATGACTTTAATACCTGTTTCCAAAATTTCAGAGGCAGGTGCCAAATCTTCAAAAGATGGGGCAGAACGATGAATTTCCCAACGATCTTCCGATTTAACTTCACCACCTTCGAAATCAATACCTTCACCTAGCACATTCATGATACGACCCAAAGTCGCCTGACCCACAGGAACTTTAATTGCCGAACCTGTATCCTTTACTTCCATGCCACGTTTTAAACCATCCGTTGATCCCATCGCAATAGTTCGAACAGTATTATCACCAATATGCTGCTGAACTTCCATGGTTAAGCTGGCTTCTTCAATACGCAGCGCGTTATAAATTTTAGGCAATTGCCCCGACGTGAATCGCACATCCACAACGGGACCGATGACTTGAACAATACTTCCTGCACTCATGTTATTGACCTCTCAAACTTCTAAATTACTGCTTAGGCCGAAGCCGCTGCGCCCGAGCAAATTTCAGCAATTTCTTGCGTAATCGCTGCTTGTCGAGCTTTGTTATATGTCACTTGCAAATCTTTTACAATATCTTTTGCATTATCTGTCGCAGACTTCATTGCCACCATACGAGCAGAATGCTCACATGCCTTGTTTTCTAAAACACTATGATAGACCAAGGCTTCAATATAGCGACGCAACAAACCATCCAACACCATGTGGCTATCAGGCTCATATAAATAATCCCAATATGTTTCTTGCTCACGGACATTTGAATCATCACAAGGCAACAAACGTATCGTTGTTGGTTTTTGAGTCATCGTATTGACATATTGACTATACACCAAGTGAACTTCATCTAATTCACCTGCCATATACTTATCCATCGCTACTTGAACAACGCCCAAAACTTCATCCAAAGCAGGTGCATCATTCACATCTTCAACACTGGCAAGAACTTTACCGCCAAAACGGCGCATAAATTGACTCGCTCGACGACCAATATTCATAAAATCCACATCAACGGATGAAGCCTTCATCAGTGATAACACTTCTTTCATGGCATTGGTATTTAAACCGCCACATAAACCTTTATCCGTCGAAACAGCAATCACACCCACGCGTTTTACATCACGTTTCACCAGAAATGGATGTTTATATTCAGGGTGAGAACGCATCAAATTATGAATAACACGCTCAATACCTTCAGCATAAGAGCGCGCATCCAACACCCGTTCTTGAGCTTTCCGCATCTTTGAAGCAGCAACCATCTCCATCGCTTTGGTGATTTTCGCCGTATTCTGAGTGGCCTTTATTTGACCACGTATCTCTTTTGCAGAAGCCACTATCTACTCCTTACCAAGTGCCAGTTTCTTTAAAATCAGAAATTGCTTTTTGCAAATCAGCAACAATAGAATCAGTCAATGCAAGTTTCTCATTTAACGCATCTACTAAAGATTTACGTTCATGAGCTAAGAAGCTTAAAAATGCACTTTCAAAAGATACGATGGCACTAACTTCAACATCATCCAAATCACCATTGCCCAAGGCATACAAAATGGCTGTCATTTCCGCAATAGATTGCGGTGCATTCTCTTCTTGTTTCAAGACTTCCATACCACGCTTACCACGTTCAATTTGAGCACGTGTTGCAGCATCCAAATCAGAAGCGAACTGGGCAAAAGCTGCCAATTCACGGTATTGAGCCAAGTCCAAACGTAAACCACCACCCACTTTTTTCACGGCTTTGGTTTGTGCAGCACCACCTACACGGGACACAGACAAGCCAACATTCACTGCTGGGCGTTGACCTGAGTTAAACAAGCCAGTTTCCAAGAAAATCTGACCATCAGTAATTGAAATAACGTTGGTCGGAACGAACGCCGAAACATCACCCTCTTGCGTTTCAATAATTGGCAATGCAGTCAAAGAACCAGTTTTACCTTTGACTTCGCCCTTGGTGAATGCTTCAACATATGCTGCACTCACACGAGAAGCACGTTCCAACAAACGAGAATGCAAATAGAACACATCACCTGGATATGCTTCACGACCTGGAGGGCGGCGAAGAATCAAAGAAACTTGACGGTAAGCCCAAGCTTGTTTGGTTAAATCATCATAGACAATCAAGGCATCTTCGCCACGGTCACGGAAGTATTCACCCATCGTACAACCTGTGTACGGTGCGATATACTGCAATGCCGCAGATTCAGAAGCAGAGGCTGCAACAATAATAGTATTGCTTAAAGCATCATGTTCTTTCAAGGTGCGAACTACAGTGGCAACTGTTGAAGCTTTTTGACCAACAGCCACATAAATACATGTAACGCCTGAATTTTTTTGATTGATAATGGTATCAATGGCAATGGCTGTTTTACCTGTTTGGCGATCGCCAATAATCAATTCACGT
Organism: Mariprofundaceae bacterium; assembly: GCA_030950975.1. Classification (GTDB taxonomy): domain Bacteria; phylum Pseudomonadota; class Zetaproteobacteria; order Mariprofundales; family Mariprofundaceae. The sequence continues at coordinate 7,356 of JAUZQL010000141.1, forward strand.
TGCCCACGACCAATAGGAATCATCGCATCAATGGATTTAATACCAGTACCCATTGGTTGATCTACTGATTGACGGTCAATCACGCCTGGAGCAACTTTTTCAACCACATCACTACAGCTTGCTTTGATAGAACCCAAACCATCAATCGGGCGACCTAAAGCATCAACCACACGACCTTTTAATTCAGGACCTGTTGGCACTGAAAAAATACGACCCGTTGATTTGACTTCATCCCCTTCACCTAAATGTGTATATTCACCAAAGATGACCGCACCAACACTGTCTTCTTCAAGGTTGAGAACCATGCCCATTGTATCGTCTGGGAACGCCAGCATTTCACCAGCCATCGCACCAGCCAAACCATGAATAAGAGCCACACCATCTGCAACAGAGACAATACGCCCCACATTCGCATCCACAGCCGCCGCTTCAAACCCTTTGATTTGCTCTTTAATAATGGAACTAATTTCCGCTGTATCGAGCTTCATATTATCAACCTCTGACCTAATCTTTAAATCTTATCAGCCAATGATGGCACGTTTCATACCATCCAGCTTACTCTTTACCGAGCAATCAATCTTACGATCTCCGATGCGTATCACGAGACCACCCAATAAGCTTGGGTCTTCATGCGCAACCAAGGTCACTTTTTTACCAATTTGAGAGCCAAGTTGCTTTGACAAGCCTTGCAATTCGGATGCATTCAAAGGAACCGCAGAAACTACTTCTGCATCCACAGAGCTTCCAGATTGAGAAATCAGTGCTTCAAGCTCGCTTAGAATTTCAGGTAATAATGAAATTTTATCACGTGAAATAAGCAATGAAATTAAACGCATCACTTCTTTACGGTTAGCAACACTCTTCAAGATTTTGTCAAAAATCGCAATTTTCACTGATTCTGAATAAGCACTAGATGTCAAAACAGATTCTGCATCCGCACATAACATCACCGCTGAAGCTTGTTCCAAAGCAGGCATGAAGGAAACGCCTTCTTGTGCCAACTCAAACAAGGCTACAGCATAACGGCGTGAAATCTTGGTGCTACTCATGTACGTCAAAACCCTTAGCAATCGTTGCATCAATCAAGGATGTATGACGCTTCGCATCCAACTCGACACCGACAATCTTCTCTGCCACTTGCAATGCAATACCAGCCACTTCTTCACGTAGATCCTGTTTGGCACGACCCACTTCTGAAGCTAACTCTTCTTTGCCTGCATCAACAATCGAAGCAGCTTCTAAACGAGCTTTTACAACAGCTTCTTCTTTTACTTCTGCAGCCCGTCGTTCCGCAGCAGAAACAATTTCTTGCGCCTTTGATTTCGCAGCATCCAATTGCAATACTGCCTCTGCATCAGCCTTAGCCTTAGCTTCCAAACCTGCATCAGCAGCAGCTAAACCCGCTTCAATCTTTTTTGTTCTAGCTTCCATTGCATCATTCAATGGAACATACAACATTTTTTTCATCAACAGTAACATTGTAATAAAAACAACGAACTGTCCTACTAGGGTTAAATCAATACTCATAAGTACCGCCTCGCATGCTTATTTAACTAACTATTACTTAACCGATAAATGGGTTAGCGAACAAGAACCACAATGCGAAAGCCATGATAATAAAAGGAAAAGATTCCATCAAACCAGCAAAAATAAACATGTTAAACATCAATTGAGGACGCATTTCAGGTTGACGAGAAATACCTTCTAAAGTCTTAGAGCAAATCAAGCCCCAACCAATTGCTGAACCCAAACCTGCGGCAGCTAAAATAACCCCTACTGAAATTGCCGAAGCGGCTGTAATAATCGTTGTTGCATCCATTGTCATACTCTCCTATTTAATAAAACTTACGATTTTAAAACTAAACTTAATGCTCTACAGGCTGATGTGCAATCGATAAATACACCACTGTTAGAATCATAAAAATAAAGGCTTGTAACAAACCAATAAACATATGGAAGAGTGACCAGCCTAAACCAATCACAAAACCTATAATTTCAGAGATAACACCACTAACACTCATGAGGTCGTGCATATTATCCACCAAAAGAAGTGAGGCAATCAATAGAAAAATCACTTCCCCTGCAAACATGTTACCGAACAATCGAAATGAAAGACTCAAAGGCTTCGCTAATTCTTCAATGAGCTTTAATGTTAAGTTTAATGGAATCAAAACAACACCCAGCAACTTAACGACTGGGTTTTTCGAATCCAACAGAAGACTTGCAAAAGGTTGTAACAATAAGTCTTTCATAAAATGAATAGGTTTAAGCTTAAATTCATAATACAAAACCATTGCAAACACCACCAAAGCCATGGCTACAGGCAAATTCAAATCATTGGTCGGCACAGGACGAAATGCAGGTGCGCCAAGCCCCTCTGCAATATGTCCAAGAAGATATGCAGGTAAAATATCAAAAAAGTTGCACAAGAAAATAAATACAAAAATAGTCAGCGCTAATGGCGCAATCAAGGGATTATGCACAGGAAAGTTATCCCGCACAGTATCGTTCACAAAACCAACGACTGATTCGACAGCATTTTGAGCGCCTGTTGGTGCACCCTCAACGATACGACCTTTCAACCAAGCTGAAAAAAACAAAATTAAACACGCCACAAAACCTGTGACCAACATGGTATCAATATGAATTTGCATAAATGGATTACGTTCATCTACGGGTAAATCTTGCTGAAACGAGTATGTCCAATACTGTAAATGCCCAGCAATCCCAGTGCTATGTTCCTCAGCTGCCAATGCAACCTCCCATTAAATCAATCACCCTGCCAATTTTCGCTTTTGCTTCAGCAAAATATGGGCAGAAAAAAAATACGATACAATATATGCAACAATCATCCCCCCCAATACAGCCAGCAAATTTAAACCTAGCCAAACAAAGAGAAGAAGCACCACAATAAATAACACATATCTTAACGCAGCCGACATATAAATATCACGTTGACTTACATCATCACGTCGAAAAACGCGCTGCATCAACCATGCATTCAAAATAACCAATAAAGAGCCAAGAATCACGCCTAAACCATCTGTTGAATTCCAAACAAGACACAACACAAGAGAAATCGCGATACTAAAAATCATTTGAGCGAATATTAAAAAAGACGTTCCCTCAAACCATTCAGAAACACCCTTATCTTGCAAGTAAATCCCCTGACCCTCTAAATATGGCGGCGATTTCTAGCGTCCAAAGAGCTGTTTGGCAAGATAAAAATAAACACTTAAAAAAATGCAAGTTAAAATTCTACACTCAACCGCATTTGGAGTACCCACATTCCACACAGGTATCACAACCATCCAAACGAACAAGACTCATTCCCGCACATTTAGGACACTGCGATGCATTCTTTATCGCAGAATCTCCTAACTTCTCTTGAATCTTTTGTTTTTTAGCCTTCAACTCGGGTGTATCCAACACACCCTCTAACATCCCAATAGAAATAAGGTGTTGCTGAATCACTTCACCAATTTCTGCTACCAATGATGGCATATATCTGCCACCTTTCTTAAAATAGCCACCACGTGGATCAAACACCGCTTTTAACTCTTCCACCAAAAAAGTAACATCACCACCTTTTCGAAAAATAGCAGAAATTACACGTGTCAATGCCACAATCCACATAAAATGTTCCATATTTTTTGAATTAATAAAAATCTCAAAAGGGCGACGGTGTTCTCCATCTTTACCAAGATCAATAATCACATCATTAATCGTAATATACATCGCATGTTCAGATGCCGGTGTCTTAATCTTATAGGTGCTACCCTCAAGAATTTCATCACGCTCCAATAAAGGCGTATCAACACACTCAAATTCAAACGATGATGATTCTGAATCAACAACTTCATACGCAGTAATTTTTTTAGCAATTTTCACAACCATCATAGACCCCTAAAACTTACCATAATAACCCTCTTTGAGTGCATCAAAGAGGTTCGCTGCTGTATGTGTTTCACCATCATATTCAATATTTTCATTGCCCTTTACTTCAATGATAGAGCCATCTTCCAAAGTAAATTTATACCTTGTATTTGCTAAATCTTCTTCTTTTACCAATACGCCTTGAAACGCCACTGGATTGAAACGAAAGGTTGTACAGCCTTTCAAGCCTTGATCGTAGGCATACATATAAATATCTTTAAAGTCAGCATAAGGAAAATCGGTTGGCACATTAGCCGTTTTTGAAATGGATGAATCAATCCACTTTTGTGCTGCCGCTTGAATATCCACATGCTGTTTGGGCGTAACTTCATCTGCCGCTATAAAATAGCTTGGAAGTTGGCTTTTTTCACCTTTGAGAGGTGGCATTGCATCGGCATGAATCAACTCACGATACGCCAACAACTCATAAGAAAACACATCAATTTTCTCTTTCGACTTCTTACCTTCACGAATCACATTACGTGCATAATGGTGGGCAAACGATGGTTCAATACCATTCGATGCATTGTTTGCCAAACTCAAAGAAATCGTGCCTGTCGGAGCAATCGAAGAATGATGGGTAAAACGACACCCTTTTTCAATCAATGCGTCCAACAAATCCTGATCTTCTTGTTTTCCCGTTGATGCAAATTTTTGCATATATTTTGAATACTTCGCCCATAAAATACGCGCTTTTACTTTATCACCAATCTGAATGCCATCATCTGCCATTTCAGGACGCTTTGCCATAATCTTCGCTGTAATGATGACATCTTGATTCATAATTGGTGCTACGCCTTTTTCTTCACCTAACTGTAAACCCACTTCAAAACCAGTGCGTGCCAATTCGTACGATACTTTTTCAGTGAATTTTAAAGATTCTGAAGAACCATATTGACATCCCATCATCGTCAAGGTTGAGCCTAAGCCCAGAAAACCCATACCATGACGACGCTTATTTTCCAATTCATCACGCTGCTTATCCAAAGGCAAGCCGTTAATTTCTACCACATTATCCAACATGCGCGTGAACACAGCAACCACTTCACGGTACGTATCCCAATCAAATTCAGCCTGATCTGTAAATGGGTATCGCACAAATTTTGTTAAATTAACCGAGCCTAACAAACACGCACCATACGGTGGCAAAGGCTGTTCACCACAAGGGTTGGTCGCACGAATATCTTCGCAAAACCAGTTATTATTTTTCTCATTGACCTCATCAATTAAAATAAAACCCGGTTCAGCATAATCATAAGTGGATGTCATAATAATATCCCACAAACGTTTTGCTTTAATGGTACGATATACTTTACAAGCCACTTCATCTCGATCATTGCGCACCACATCGCTCGTAAAATGCGGCATTTGTCGCCAAACGATGGTGTTTTCAGGATCATCGACTTCGGATTGATTGGCTGGAAAAATAAGTTGCCAATCCAGATCATTTTTCACGGCTTCCATGAAATCTTGGGTAATCAAACACGATAAATTAAACTGACGTAAACGACCATCTTCACGCTTGGCCTTAATAAACTCGATGACATCAGGGTGAGAAATATCAAATGTGCCCATTTGCGCACCACGGCGACCACCAGCAGAGGAAACAGTAAAACACATTTTATCATAAATATCCATAAAAGATAAAGGTCCAGATGTGTACGCACCTGCACCTGTCACATAAGCACCTTTCGGACGCAATGTTGAAAACTCATAACCAATACCGCAGCCAGCCTTCAAGGTTAAGCCCGCTTCTTTCACCATCGACAAAATACCATCCATTGAATCAGGAATCGTGCCTGAAACCGTGCAGTTAATGGTTGATGTTGCAGGTTTATATGCCTCAGCACCAGCATTGGACATAATGCGCCCAGCAGGAATCGCTCCATGCGCCAAAGCCCACGTAAAACGCTCAAACCAATGCGCTTGTTTGTCTTCATCCTCCACAGCAGATAAAGCACGTGCGACACGTTCCCAAGTTGCCGCCAAATCAGCATCAACAGCTTCGCCATCTTTATCCTTTAAGCGATATTTTGTATCCCAAATATCTTGACTAGCAGGTTGAAGTGCAATCTCTTGTTCACTTTTTTGAACAGATGCTAACGAAGCTTGATGTTGCGAGGTCATGATGTTATCTCCATACACTGAGGAAAAAAATTATATTCATTTACAACAACTGTCATCCACAGAAAAACCCAATTAAAAGGGCGGCGCAGGGTAACCATGCAAGCTACTTTTGACCACCATTTATAGTGTTATGAGACTCTTTTTTCCTGCCTGATTTCGATATACATTATCCACAGGTTTTTAAGGTTTCACATTAAATCGTTTCATTGTCATTTCCTGCCAATATTTCCATACAATGACATGTTATACTGGAGCTTATATAACTAAATGCTAACATTCCAAACATGAATCAACACACACATTTTGGTTATGAAACCATCTCCACCCATGAAAAAGCTGACAAGGTGATGGGCGTTTTTTCATCCGTCGCCAGCAAATACGACATCATGAATGATGCCATGAGCTTTGGTATGCATCGATTATGGAAATATCACATGTTTTCACGCTCATCTTTGCGTCCCGATGGCATCGCACTCGATGTTGCTGCTGGCTCAGGTGATATTGCCATCGGTCTGCTTAAAAAAATGAATGTTCATTCAGGCGGTACTGGGCGCGTCATTTTAACCGATTTAAATGGCCCCATGTTAAACGAAGGCGCAAGACGTATTATCGATGCAGGCTATTTACCGGGAACCGCTGATTGTATTCAATCCGAT
>JAUZQL010000142.1 GCA_030950975.1 Mariprofundaceae bacterium
ACATAGCAAAAGGCATATTGACTGATTCTGCCATCAAGGTCGCCAAGGTTGTTTTTCCGACACCAGGAGGTCCCCAAAACACGCAAGATACTGCCCTTTTTTCTCGAATAGCCGCTGCAAACCAAGCTGAATCATCGGTAAGCTCACATTGACCTTGCACATCTTGTAATTTTTTGGGGCGTAAACGATGTGCCAAAGGTGCCATATGAGCTGACTCATCAAATAAACTAGGCATCCCTGTTAGAATTTTTTAGATAATGACAAAGCCAATGTTTGCTGACGATTACGATAGTTGCCTGCAAATGCTGCGGGTGCGCTTGCAGTTTGCTTGGCAAAAAAACCATAGGCATAGGCAAGATCCACTTGTATCCCCATTAAATTTCCACCCATCCCAAAGCTCAAACGATGCCCTGGTTGATCCATGATGGCTGGCTGAACTTGATTTGCTGAATTGGCGGCTTGTTCATAAGCATAACCCATGCGAAATGCGGTGTTAGGTAACCAATAATAAGTCAGACCTGTTTTTAAGGATACGGTATTTTTTAAGGCTAAGGCATGATTGATTGCGCCACCTTGCACATTCAGATTCTTTAAGCGCGACCAATGGGTATAAGTCAAATCACCTTCGACACGAAATTTATCTTCAATATCATGGGATACGCCCAAGGTGAGTGTTTCAGGTAAATTGAGATTGACTGTTTGCGCACCATTCGTCACTTTGGCTTTACTGCCTGTGCGTAACAACATGCCCACTTGCCAAAAAGGTAGCGGTTTCCAATTCACACCGACATTGATACCAAAACTAACACGGTCACTGCCTGAAAATGTAGCAGCCCCTTGTGACATTTGAATGCGGCTTTGATACATATCCAAGCCATGTGCGACTGCCAGTGTGCTACTCAACGCATAAACTACGTCCAAAGATAAGCGATCCACTTCAAGATTAGTTTGTTCACCAAACCATGCATTATGGGCAGCAAAAGGGCGTGTTAAAGCCATAGAAGCACCAATATTGCTTGTATGTGGCATCCAAATCGCGTGAAACCCCTGAACTTTATAATTATTGCCTGCATTGAAAGGCATACCAGTGGCAGTCACCACTGAAGCATTACGCAATTCAATAGCAGTGTTCAATTGTACATCGACACCATCCAACCAAGCGACGGCTGCGGGGTTGTATGAAGCTGCTGACACATCTGCGACCCCAGCCACCATCGCATTTGCCACGCCAACACCGGCCGCACTGGCATCTTCATTGGCAAAACCTGATGCTTCAGCTGTCTGCAAAGCACTGCCCAACAAAGATAATAGTCCTAAACTTATTGCCATACGTTGTTTCATCATCGCTCCACTATTTGCCCATCCGAGTTCAATACATCCACTCCTTTGGGTACTGTAAATTCAAAGTTTTTCATATCAATGTTGTGAATATTTAAGTCTAACAATTCCATTCGATTACGATTACCCAAAGCATCCCGACTTTCAAACCATGCAGGCAAATCACGTTCATTCAAAGACAGCCATAATTCGGTATTTGAACCAATACGCAAGTGATACACATCTTTTCCAGCTTCTTGCTTGATATCCAGCACCTGAATTTCATTGGCTTGCACACGCCCTTCCAATAAACGCATGGCAATCGGATCAATGCCATCAAGCGACTGTAAATATTGGACTTGCATCAAATCAGGTTCGTAAAACCAAATGCCTTCACCATTGCTGACATACAGTTGCTCGTAGGGTTGGGTATATTGCCATCGAAAATGACCAAATTTAGCAACTTTTAGGCTGCCTTGGAACTTTTGCTCACTTGCATCATCATAGCTAATGCTTTGTTTAAAGTTACACTCAAAACCTTTGATGATTGATAAACGTTGCAAGCCATCTTTCAAAGTCTGTGGTAAATCTGCTGCCCATACGGTCGATGCAAAGCACATCATCACCAAGCCAATATATAATTTATAAAATTTCATGATGCCCCTGTTATTTAGAACAATCTGTTGGTTTTTCTATATAGTCACTGATGTTACGCACTTTGTGACAAAGATGCATCATCCTATGCTCTTAGGTTCTAAAGCCGCACTTCCAGAGCAATAATCTTTATCTTATGCTTCATCAGCATCAAAATAATGTTTTATTTTTTCAATTAGAATTCTTTTTTCACCATCTGAAAATTCAACATCTGACATCTATATCCCTCATTTTTCCACTATTTTTTACGATGGCAAGATTTGAATGCCCAAGCGTCATCCATACGCATGAGGTTGTGAGGACAAATATCGAAATGATTGGAATTTTCGCAAGAATTTTAGATAAATAGAAAGTAAAAAATCTTTTACATCTCTATAAAAAGAACCATCATGGGCGAAAATAATCCGTATGAGTTCTTTTAATGATTGGTGCCGAAGACTGGAGTCGAACCAGCACATCCAAAAAGATACTGGCATCTGAAGCCAGCGCGTCTACCAATTCCGCCACCTCGGCAGAGGTTTATCAAGATCATAATGTTATTGAATTTTAATCAATGCCGTCGCATCGTAGAATGGAGTGAATGAGTGTCAAGAGATAAACAAATCAAGTCAACTTTTCATAAGACTAAAAAACAGAAAGAATCACCTTACCCAAAAACGGGTGAGCAAGCTGCTTCCCCTTGGGAGAAAGCAAGCAAACGTCATGCAAGTAAGAACAACAACCATGCTTCCAAAAGTAAAGCAGGTCGTCGCAAAGCATACGGGCGTGATGAAGCCGCTGCAAAACGTCCTTATCCTAAAAATAAATCACACCATCAACATGATAGAAAATCTTCTCATTCAGTCGAACAAGTGATTGGTATTGTATCGGCACATCCTGATGGTTTTGGCTTTGTCGATGTCGCAGGACGTGATAAAGGCGTGTTTTTACCTCATGAAGAAATGCAGCACTTAATGCATGGTGATGAAGTTGAAGTCCGTGTTGTGTTTAAGCGTGGGCGTGAATCAGGGGAATACATTCGCACAGTCAAAGAAGCGAGCAATTTATTGATTGGGCAATTAAGTATTCAAGATGGTTTAGCTTTGGTCAAACCTCGTTCACGAAAAATGCCCGCATCCATTGTGATCAAACATGCAAAATCCATTAATGCAAAGGATGGTGATTGGGTACGTATTGAAATTAAACGTCATTCACAACCTTTAGAAGCTAAAATTTTAGAGGTATTGGGCGCGGATTTAACCCCTCAACGCTTGATTGATTTGGTGATTGATGAACAAGGCTTATGCGAATCATTTCCAGCTAAAGTCTTACAAGAGTCTGAAAAAATAGCCGATGAACTTCAAGAGAGTGATTGCCAAGGGCGCAAGGATTTAACCCATTTACCGTTTGTCACCATTGATGGTGAAGATGCCCGTGATTTTGATGATGCGATTTGCGTGTTACCACGTGGTGAAGGTTTTGAGGCTTGGATTGCCATTGCCGATGTAGCACATTATGTCCATCCACATACAGCGCTCGATGAAGAAGCACTGGAACGAGGAAATTCATTTTATTTCCCTGATCGTGTCATTCCCATGTTACCTGAAAAATTATCCAATGGACTTTGTTCACTCAATCCAAGGGTAAAACGTTTGGCGATGGTGGTAAGAATTCGTTTTGATGCGAATGGTAAGCGCCGCTCTTCCAACATGTATGAAGCGGTGATTTACTCCCATGCACGTTTAACCTATACCCAAGTTGCCAAATGGTTGGATGATGGTGATAAACAAGCCGTTGCAGGTATTAAAGTACGTCCGATGTTGGAAGATGCTGCACGTTTGTTTGGTGTGTTGGAGCGTTGCCGTCAAATGCGTGGCGCACTGGATTTGGATTTACCTGAAACCCGTGCTGTCTTGGAAGATGACCGTGTAACTGACATGGCATCACGACCTCGCAATATTGCGCATAAATTGATTGAAGAATTGATGTTGGCTGCCAATACTTCTGTTGCAGAATTTATGGAAGATAGACAATGCTCGTTACTTTATCGGATTCACCCTGCACCAGAACGTGAAGCTATTGAAACACTCAATACCTTCCTTGCTCCTCAAGGCTTGCATATCAAACAACATAAAAAATACGATGTTCGTTCGGGTGATGTTCAACGTGTGTTGGAGCAATCTGAAGGAAAACCTTATGCCCATGTCTTACATCGTTTAATTTTGCGTTCCATGCAACAAGCGAAGTACACGACTAAGAATGTAGGACATTTTGGTTTAGCGTATAAAAGCTATGGTCATTTCACTAGCCCGATTCGACGTTATGCAGATTTAACCGTTCATCGTCGTTTAAAAGCATTGATTCGTCATGAGAACCCAGACAAAGTACAAGCTACAAAAGAGCTTGAAAACATTGGCTTGCATGTTTCAACGCAAGAGAGAAAACAGCAACGTGGCGAATGGGATACGCAAGCCATGTTAGCCGCTTTATATCATGCCAATGATGTTGGAAAAACGATGAAAGCAACAATTTCAGGCTTGACGAAACGGCGTTTATTTTTTGAACTAGAAGGAAGTTTGGCAGAAGCAGAAATGCCTGTAGATGATTTAAATGGTTTATATGAGCATGATGATGTTCATCATCGTTTGGTTTCACAACATGGTGGCGAAGCCTTTAATTTAGGTGATCAACGTGAGGTCATGCTTGATAGTACAGATCCTGTACGAGGCATGATTCGAGTGCATATTTTGTAAATATTTTGGATCTCTTCTAAAATCTAAACAGTTAGCCGTTTTTTTTATCACACTTGATTAACCATCGATCGATGGCTTGACCAATCGCTTCAATGTTTCGGGCTGCTTTTTGCCCTGGAAACATGGTAGTCGGCGTTTCTCCTGAGCCAATAGCGCGTGGAAAGTCTTGATATTGATGCATAACTTTATCAATGACGGTTACGGGTGCTGTTTTCAATGCTTTTTTTGTATCTTCACCAAGAACACTTTGTTGAATATAGCGATTAAGAACATAGGCAATGGGTTTACTCGCATCCAAACCCGCTTCTAATGATACGTAGGAAGCATCAACATCAACAGCCGAAGGTTGAACAGGGATAATGAGTGCATCGGATACATGAATGGCTGCGCGAACCGTCGATTTATCAGTACCCGGTGTATCCAATAGAATATAATCGACATCTAACTTTCGACAGGAACGAATTTTTGATGGTAAGGTGACTGCATATACTTTAATGCCGAGAAGTGGGCTATTCTCAACTTGTTGTTTTTTCCAAAATACTGA
>JAUZQL010000143.1 GCA_030950975.1 Mariprofundaceae bacterium
CACGCAACAAACGATGACTATAATCCGAACATGCACAGCGATTGGCATCAAACAAGCGACAAGCGATATGAGTATGCAAGATTTCTCCCGTATCTTCATCTTCAAATTTCTGCATACAACATCGTCCGCAACCATCACAAAGTTGTTCCCACTCAGGTTGCGTTAAGGTATTTAATGGTTTTTCCCAAAAGTTCATGATGTTTTGCTCATTCAGGCGTTAATTCCGTATCTTTAGCAACAGGCAACTGCTGTGGATAATCGGTGGAATAATGAAGCCCACGCGATTCATGACGTTGTTGCGCTGAACGCACCATCAAATCCGCTACCAAAGCAAGGTTGCGTAATTCAATCAAATCACGATTCAACGGATGCCGCCAATAAAAGTTAGCAATTTCTTCTTGAATCACCAATAAACGGCGTTTAGCACGGCGAAGCCGTAAATCAGAACGCACAATACCCACATAATGGGACATCACAGCCCGAATTTCATCCCAGTTTTGTTTGATTTGAATACGCTCTTGTTCGGGCACAATACCTGCATCATCCCAAGCTGGAATCAGTACATGCCCATGATTTGATGCTGTGTTTAATATTTTTTGACTGCATGCCTCAGCCATCACCAAGCATTCCAATAAAGAATTACTCGCCAAACGATTTGCGCCATGCAAACCCGTACAGGCTGATTCACCAATCACATACAAATCTTCCACATCGGTTTCACCTGCCAAAGAGCTTGCCACACCACCACAGATATAATGCGCCGCAGGTACAATCGGAATCGGGCTTGTTCTCATATCCAAGCCTAAATCCATCAAACGGCGATGAATGTTCGGAAACTGTTTCAAGATTAACGTTTCACCCAAACCTTGTGCATCCAAAAACATGCAATCTTTGCCCTGTTTTTTAATTTCATGGTCAATGGCTCGTGCCACCACATCTCTGGGCGCAAGTTCACCACGTTCATCATAATCAAATACAAAACGATGCCCTGAATCATCGATTAAATGTGCGCCCTCACCCCGTAAAGCTTCACTTAGCAACATCGAAGCACCTGAAGGGTGAAACAAACATGTCGGGTGAAATTGCATCATTTCCATGTTGCGTACCGTACAACCTGCACGCCATGCCATAGCCATGCCATCCCCTGTAGCAGCATGAGGGTTGGAGGTGTACATATAAACTTTTCCAGCTCCCCCAGTGGCAAGAACCGTATGCTTGGCAGTAATACTGATGACTTTGCCGTCAGGTTTTAGAAAATAGGCTCCCAAACAGCGATTTTTCCCATGAAAACATCCTAAATGATGACTGGTGACCAAATCAATCGCGATATGATGTTGGAAAAAATGGATGTTTTTATGATGTTTGACGTGGCTTAAAAGGGTTTCTCCAATGGCTTTGCCTGTGGCATCTTTGGCATGGGCAATACGCCGATGACTATGCCCCCCTTCACGGGTTAAATGTAGCCCTTCGCCACGGCTATCAAACGGCGTACCCCATTCCAGCAACTGTTGAATCATCGCACCACCACGTTCAGCAATGCGCCTCACAACATCTTCATGACAAAGTCCTGCACCCGCTTTCAAGGTATCCGCCACATGATTCTCAATCGAATCATTGGCATCAAACACACCTGCAATACCACCTTGCGCTTGGTAGGTATTGGAATCTGAAAATTCGCCTTTATTGACCAGTGCCACTGTGCCATGAGCTGCCAAATATTTTGCCGTCAATAAACCTGCCGCACCGCTGCCAATAATAAGGTAATCATAATGAAGATGTTGAGTGTTCAAGCTTTTTTCTCCCCAAATGGAGTCTGCTGATATACCTGTTCCAATTTTTCTATCATGGTCGATAATGAATAATTCTGCGCACGTTGCCATGTTGCTTGACGCACATCTTTTTTCCACATTGCCACGATTGCGTTGGCTACTTCAAGGGGCTGTTCCGCATCAACCACACAGCCGACCTCATCATTGACCAATTCACGCAAGCCACATACATCGGACACGACACAAGGTAAACCTGCTGCAAAAGCTTCCACCACCACTCGCCCCATACCTTCATTGTGTGACATCAACGCAAAACAACGCGCGTTTGCCAAATAAGCTATGGGATTAGCCCAACCTGCAAAATAAATCGAATCTGAAAGGTCTAAACTGTTTACCAAAGCTTCTAGCTTTTCCCGATCTTCACCATCGCCCACCAATGCCAAACGTGCATCGGGTTTGATTTCACACACTTTTGCCCATGCCGTAATCAGCCGCTCCATGCCTTTGATAGGCACAAGTCTTCCCACAGAAACCGCATCCCATGTGGGTTCCGAATCCTTGTTGTATTGCTGAATACCTTGTTGAATGGAAACAATATCCACCCCACTAGGAATCACTTGCCATTGCTCTTTACAAGCAATACCCAAAGCCAAATGATCATCACGTTCAGCATAGGTCAACGCAATCAATACATCGGTTTTTTTTGCCAAATAACGTTCAATCCAAATAAATACGTTTGTTTTGAGTGAGCCAAAATAACCATGAAAAATATGACCATGCGGTGTATGAATCACTTTAGCTTGATGTCCAATCGCTGCCAAACGCCCTAAAGCTCCCGTCTTGGACGTATGGGTATGAATGATGTCAAATGGTTCTTTGCATAAGTTTTTCAGCTCTTGATAGGCTTGTATATCATGCCAACCCAAACTGCGGAACATCTTTTTTAAGATGATGATACGCCCATCTAAATCTTGGAATATGTGCAAATCGACATCGAGTTTTGCACGTTCACCCATCGACATATCCGATTCAATGCTACTGCCAAAGGCGAGTGTTACTTGATGACCTGCTCGTTGTTGTTCAATCGCTGATAACAAGGTGTTTACAGCCGAACCACCTCGATCCATACGCGTAATGAGATGTAAAATTTTCATAGCATCAGGCGAATAGCATTGACCAATACAGCATCATGTTTACCCCAAGAAAAATAGTTTGCC
>JAUZQL010000144.1 GCA_030950975.1 Mariprofundaceae bacterium
GGTAATGCCTGCACTTTGGCATGCTTGTAATAAAGGCGCTTGTAATGAGGAACATGTTGGTTCCGCCATCGAGACATGAGCCACCACAGGGCCATCAAAAAATGTTTTTTCACGATTACAGGTGCGGTCTACAAATTGATCGACCAAAATAAAGTCACCGGGGGCAATATCTTCACGCAATGATCCGACCGCAGAAATAGAAATAATACGCGAAACACCCATCAACTTCATCGCATATATATTGGCGCGATAATTAATTTTGTGAGGAGGAATCGTATGTGTGTTTCCATGTCTTGGTAAAAAAACAAGCTCTTGATCATGAAATCGTGCCAATATTAAAGGTGCTGAAGGTTTTCCCCAAGGGGTGTCCAAATCAAAAGTTTCAATAATCTGCAAACCTTCAATGTGATACAACCCGCTACCACCAATAATACCTGTGCGTGTGACTGACATGGTTAAAATCTCCCCCAAGGTTTAAAGGACTCGTGATGTTTGTGTTGCTTTGGATGATTTAAGCTGACCGCAGGCTGCCATAATATCTTGCCCCCGCGAGCGCCTGACAGTTGCACGAATACCTTTTGAAATCAAGCTTTTTGCAAAGTTGTTCATTCGCTCTGTAGCTGTGCCTGAATAAGGGCTACCGGGATATGGATTGAAACGAATGAGATTGATACGTTCACGTTCTGGATTTACAAAATTGACCAAGGCTTGAATATCTTCTTCTCGATCATTGATGCCATCCAATAATAGATATTCCAAGGTAATGTGTCGTTGATGTGCTAAAGGATAAGTGTTGAGGCATTCACGCAATACTTCCAATGGATATTTGGTATTGATAGGCACTAAAACATCACGTTCACTATTGATGGCGGAGTGCAATGAAATGGCTAAATTGACAGGGTAAGCTTCACCTAGCTGGGTAATTTGAGGTGTTAATCCTGAGGTTGATACGGTGATGCGGCGGCGTGATATATGTAAACCTTCTTCGGACATCAGCATGGCTAAGCTTTGATGCAAACCTTTTTCATTCGCCATCGGTTCGCCCATACCCATGTAAACAAGATGCGTGACATCATGGTGTAAATCTTCTTGCATGGGATGTTGTCTTAAATCTTCTTTGACAGCCAAGACTTGAGCGACAATTTCGCCTGCACTTAAATTGGCTTCAAATTTTTGTGTACCTGTATGACAAAAAGGACAATCCAACACACAGCCAACTTGAGAAGATAAACAGACTGTTCCACGTTCTGATTCAGGAATGAGGACTGTTTCAATATTTTTACCACTGGGCAGTGTGAAAAGATATTTGCGTGTGCCATCTTCTGAACATTGCTTGGCACTGAGTGTAAGGGGTTCACAACATAAGGTATCTTTAAGCCACTGGCGTATATTTTGAGGAATATTCCCCATGTTTTCTGGATTTACGACACCTTTATTGCGCCAATCCATGATTTGTTTGGCACGAAACTTAGGAAAGCCTGCTAAAGAAATCAGTTCTTGAAGCTCGGTTAAGCTGATGGAAGGAAGTTGTAAATGGTTCGTTGGCATGGGCGCACACTAAGCACTTGCATCATAAAATGTAAAAATACGATGTTCGAGCATTCCATCATCTGATATTTTTAGCGTTTTATCGAATGAAAATGATATGATATTTTGTTTTAGGAGTGTTATTGATGAAGAAATTGATGTTTTTATTGCTTTTATTGCTTCCCATGTTGAGTGAGGCAAAGCCCTTGACTCAAAGCATGGTTGTTTCGGCGCACCCATTGGCAACAAAGGTGGGGACTGACGTGTTGCGTCAAGGTGGTAACGCTTTTGATGCAGCCGCTGCCACCGCTTTGGCGTTGGGCGTGGTTGAACCAGGGTCTTCGGGAATTGGTGGGGGTGGCTTCTTTTTACTTTATATCGCCAAGCAAGATCGTTATGTCATGTTGGATGCACGAGAAACATCACCTGTATTGGCAGGGCATGGGGAAGTATATGCGAAACAATCCAGCATCAATGGTGCGCAAGCAGCTGGTGTCCCCGGATTACTTGCAGGTATTGAACGACTTTCTCAACACTATGGTCGTTTATCACGCCAAAATATTGCTCTACCTGCCATTCATTTGGCGCGTGATGGTTTCCCGATTACAAAAAAATTACAGCGCATGATTGCTTGGCGAGCAAAGGTATTAAATGATGCAGGGAAACGTATTTATCTAAATCAAGGGCAAATCCCTACCGTGGGTTGGCGGCTAAAACAGCAAGCTTTGGCGGATACTTTGCAGAAGTTTGCTCACGATGGTGCGCATGATTTTTATCATGGTGAAACGGCAGGACGATTGGTGGCAGATATGAAACGCGATGGTGGTTTGATTCGCCGACAAGATTTAGCTGCTTATCAGGTGAAAGAACGTGTCCCAGTTACCTTTGATTATCACGGTTATCACTTTGTTTCAGCAGCATTACCATCATCGGGTGGCATCACTTTGGCGGAAATCTTTACCATGTTAAAAGATGATGATTTATCGAAATTAAACAAGGTACAACGCACGCATTTGTTGGTTGAGGCGATGAAACGTGCCTACAATGATCGAAACACCTATTTGGGTGATGCTGATTTTGTACCCATTCCCAATGTATTGAATCCGCAACGTCTCAAGGCTTTGCGGGCATCCATTGATATGACGCAAGCAACACCATCATCGCAATTAAAAGGTTTTGCCGAACCCATTGGAGCCAGTGTGGATACCACACATTTTTCCATCGTCGATCATGAAGGAAACATGGTATCCGCAACACTTTCCATCAACTATGGCATGGGTTCAGGGTATGTTTCCCCATCCACAGGCATTCTTCTCAATGATGAAATGGACGATTTCGCCACACAAGCAGGTAAAGCCAATGCCTATGGTTTGATACAAGGCAAAGCCAATGCGGTTAGTCCATACAAACGCATGCTTTCTTCGATGTCGCCAACGTTTGTAGTGGGTAAAAATCGAACATTTATTGTTGGAACACCGGGGGGTTCACGCATTATTAGCATGGTGATGTTGGCATCGATGAACTTTATTTGGCATCGCGGTTCACCTTCTCAATGGGTCAATGCCCCACGATTTCATCATCAATTTCTTCCTGATGTCATTCAATATGAACAAGGAGCTTTTAGCTCAAGCGAGATTAAAGCGTTAAAAAAATTAGGACACCACCTGAAACCCATGCGTCATTATGGTGATATGCAGGCGATTCTTTGGCAGAAAACAACGGGCAAACTTACTGGGATGAGTGATCAACGCGGTGAAGGGAAATAAGTATAATCAACATACAGCAAGGTCTTCCCTGAAATCTGACACCAACGGAATGAATAAAATAATAAAAAAGCCTGCAAACACTAGGTCTACAGGCTTAACTTGGTCTTATTAAATATCCAATATGGTGGCGCTTCAGGGACTCGAACCCCGGACACCCGGATTATGATTCCGATGCTCTAACCAACTGAGCTAAAGCGCCTAACAAACTGGCGCGAAAGGTAGAAAATTTAGAACAATTGTCAAATAGAAATATTCATTATTTTTTCTGACATAACATTCCTAAATTTGTGGTGGTTAAAAATCGAAAGGGTAAGCGATCTAAGATTGGATCCAACATCAC
The DNA here is from genome assembly GCA_030950975.1 of Mariprofundaceae bacterium. Taxonomy (GTDB): domain Bacteria; phylum Pseudomonadota; class Zetaproteobacteria; order Mariprofundales; family Mariprofundaceae. The sequence continues at coordinate 3,634 of JAUZQL010000144.1, forward strand.
CAATAAACCAATCAAAAAGCGATGTCGATCAAAAAATGGGCTGCCAAATAACATCGGTCCACGAATTTTTTTCACCACAGGCATATCAATCGTTGCAAACCAATCTCGCCAGACTGGAAAAGCATGCACAGACACATGTCCAAAACCTACTTCTGCTGATAATGGTGGTGCTGAAACTTCATCTTGCCCCTTCCAGTAGAATTTTTTAAATCCGCCAAACGTTATTTTATCCAAAGCATAACCCACCATTTCAGGTAAATTACGAGGGTTGGGCGTTGTCACCATCGCATAACCACTGGGTTTCAGCACACGCTGCATCTCTTGAAGCGCGGGCAAAGGATCAGGCAAATGTTCCACTACTTCGGAGGAGATTAAAATATCAATACTGTTATCGGCAAAGGGTAATTTAAAAATATCACCTGACATAAAATGAATCCCTTGCATACCGCGTTGTTCGCTTCGATAGCGACTACGCGCCGCACCCATTGCGGCTTCACGTTGATTTAAATCCAAGCCAAACCATTGCACATGCTTAAAATCTGCACAGACATCATACACATCAAAAACATTCGTACCTGGTCCACAGCCCAAATCCACCACACGTACCAAATTATCACCACGGCGTTTTTTAAGCAGTGTTTTGACTGTGTTTGCCAGCATCACCTGCCTTAATTTCCAGAAGTAGAAAATATGCGTCCATGAACGAGCAAAAAACTTTTCATCATTCGACCAATCGTGTTTATCCGACATATTTTTTCTCCTTAATCCAGCCCCGTAAAAATCCCCACGCATAACATGTTTCACAGATTACCCAGAGCCATTTCCCTTGCCCTAGGCTTTTGAGCATATTCAATGGAAAACGTACGATTCGTTTCCACAACGGTACACGCAGCGTAAACTCACCATGTTCAGCAGGTGTTTCAATGACCCATTCAGGCGAATGAATGTTGGCAAACGCTGCTTGATAGCCATTGCGATACATTTGCCCCAATAATCCACCCCATGTTTCAGGCGGTAAATGATGATAAATAATGTCGGGCAAGACCACGACACGTGTATCTGCCTCACGAAATACTTGCCGTAAATAGGGATCAAGCCCACGTGGAATCACTTCATTCTCACCACCCACACGGCGAAAAAGCTCCGTACGCATGATTAAACAAGGGTGTTCCGCTAAATCTGAATCCATAATTTCCGAGACAGGTTGCCAACTACGACGAGGCACTTGCACCATCACCCTTTTAACAAAACGCGTTGCCCAATCAGGCACCGTATTGTTGCCACCAGCCATACCAATATCAGGATTCTCATCCATCGCCTTAAGCATTTTACTAAATGTTTTGGCATCAGGTAGCGAGGAATCATCATCCACTGTCAGCATGCCCATGCCAACACACGCCCCTCGGATTCTCATCGGTGCGATAACGCACCCAATCACGTTCCAACTTAGGAGAAAACCACTCTGCGTCTGCAAACACCTGCTCAAACTCACGCACCATACCCACTCCTAAAATTGA
>JAUZQL010000145.1 GCA_030950975.1 Mariprofundaceae bacterium
TCTTTTAAGACATTGAGTAAGCTTTCAACTTAGGGGTTACTTGGGGGCTATCTTGCGAAAATGCATCCAAAATTATTTCCAGCATAAAATACGCTAGTATGGCATTCCTGACTTCTTGAATGTCTTTGGGCGGTGCAATGACATGTTTCCCATCCAGCACCGCAGTTATTTGAGCCTCAGTCAATGTATTGCCTTCAATGGCCAGTGAACCTTGAATAGTGCTAATTCGATTCCTTCGACGCAAACGTAAATCATGAATCGGTTGTATCGATAAACGCCCAAGCTGTTCGCTGATTTGTGCAATGAAATCAATGATTTTCGGTGTGATGCTAAACGGCGGCTGATAACTCACAGTGTTTTACGCTCAAATAATAGGAATATAACACATACAATCGATTTGATAGCTCGTTTATACATTATTTAACAAAGCACCTTTCCTTTACCACTTACTTACTCTTCAGTCGCTCCACCACAAAGCGCAGTGAGTGCAGCCATGCGAACAGCAACACCATGTTCGACTTGTTCTAACACCAAGCTTCGCATCGAATCCGCCACATCAGTGGAGATTTCAACACCACGATTCATAGGCCCTGGATGCATGACCATGCAATGATCGCCTGCGGCTTTGAGTCGTTTCATATTTAGACCATACGTTTCATGGTATTCCCGAATGGATGGGAAATAACAGTTGGTGGTCAAACGCTCCGTTTGCACGCGTAACATGTACAAAATATCCGTACCTTCGAGTGCCGCATCAAAATCATAAAATACATCACAACCATAGTTTTCAACAAAAGCGGGTAACAATGTTTTGGGGGCAACAAGACGGACATGGTAACCCATGATTTTCGCCGCCAATAAATGAGAACGGGCGACTCTTGAATGAGCAATATCACCCACAATGGTCATGGTTTTGCCTTTAATATCGCCAACATTGTGTTTGAGGGTCAGTAAATCGGTTAAAATTTGAGTGGGATGTTCATGCGAACCATCACCCGCATTGATAAGTGCCGTGTTGTCTAAATATTCTGATAAAAATTCACACGTACCTGCGACCGAATGACGAATCACCAACCCATGCGGCTGCATGGCTGCCAAGGTTTGTCCTGTATCAAGCAAGGTTTCGCCTTTTTTAGTCGCAGAAGTGGAAGCAGAGATATTGATGACATCTGCCGATAAACGTTTGCCAGCAATTTCAAAACTGGTGCGTGTGCGTGTGGAGTTTTCAAAAAATAGATTGATTACAGTTCGACCGCGCAACGTGGGTGCTTTCTTGATACTTCGGCTGTTAATATCAATAAATTCATCGCCCAAGTTCACCAAGGATTCGATTTGGTAACGGCTCATGCCTGCAATGCCAAAGATATGTTTGAGTCCAAATAAAGGTTGAAGCATGCTTATTTCTCCAGTGATTCGGAATGTTTGGCGATAAAATCTTCTAAAAATACCGCCGCCGCAGTT
>JAUZQL010000146.1 GCA_030950975.1 Mariprofundaceae bacterium
AATAAAAACCTTGAGCAAGCTTTAATGCACGATCTAACAGGGTATCCACACGCATATCGAACCATGTATTCATACCTCGTTCAACCATTTGGTTGGCAGCCAATTGCAAGGTTCCCGCAGGAATAAGCAACATACCGACCAAACCCAACACGAGTTTAGCGCGTAAGCGTGACCCCGGTGGTGATGAGATTTGACGCAATAAATAGATGCCGTAAATCGATAATGTCATGGAAATAATTAGTAATAAGACAATATTGATCCATGCCAAAATAGGCACATCTTGAATATGTCCTGTTGGCCACAAGCCAATGGTGAGAATGCAAAGCAAGACTGCAAAAACAATGGGAAGCGAACGAATCCAAAGGGTCATGGTAAATTCAGAATACTAGATGCAATATGGTGTTCACCATGCCATATATCATGCCACCAACCATCATCTTGATGACCTTTTTTTATATTTAAAGAGACGGTAATAAGATAAGCGTTGTGAGGTGCGAGTAAACTTTTATCAATGATGGGAAATTGATGGATGTGAGATAAAAATTCAACGGCTTTTGAAATGGATAAAGTGTACGTCGGAATGTCCGTTAAACTATCATTCAACGTCCATTGCTGGGTAAGAAGATCGGGAATGACTTGGCGATTAAAATGTATATCCGCCACGGATTGATTCAACCAATAGGGTTGAATATGTTCGATTGAAATATGCCAAGAAAATAAAATCTCTGTACCTTCTTGTAAGGTTTGAATGATGTTTTTTTGATTAAAACTCGGTGTAATATCACAATAAACAATCGTTTGACTTGCATTTAAATGAAATTGTGATGTTTCTTCTGCATCAGCATTGGAAAAACCCAATAATAAAAGGACAAGGGAAACAATACTGCTTTGAATAAGCCTCGAAAATATAGTGTTCATCAAAAACATAAAAGAACCCTAACTAGCCTACTTCAAAATACTATCATGTTTGATGACATCATCATGGTTCACTATTAAAGCCGCTAATCGCTTTTCCGTAAAACCATCTCCCATGATGGTATGTTGTATTCATACTTAAGACGATAGAGCAACTTCCTATCCCAATTCTAAAAGAAAAATAAACGTTTATTTTTCGAAATCCTGCCCTTTCTCTTTCATAAAATAGCCTGCCATGCCTTGTTCTTTATCTTCAAACACTTTGTACCAAATGAGCTGTTTCGGGATGGCTGTTGGCATAATCAACTGATTATTTTTTCCTTTGCCAGTGATAAAGGTTTCACACATCCCTGATACCTGCCAACTATTCTTCGTATGAATTGTAATTTGGCAATTCAAGCCGAAATCTTTAAATCCATCATCGACTTCTCGTAGCGTATCATTTTGTAAGCTAACGACATCACCATCTTGAATAGTTACAGAATGGGCAAAAAGCATCATTTCTGCTCCGCGTTTAAACATCGGGGTTTCAATGTCATCACCCATCACAGTATCTGGAAAGGAAAAGTTTGTTTGTGTCCCATTGTTAAAAAAAGCTGCAAAATGTGTGTGCGTTCCAGGTATTGCTTGCGCAGTGCCCATAAAACAAACCGTGCATATAAACAAAAAACATAAACGTTTAATTTTTAACATGAATAATCTCCTTAGCTTGAATCTGTAATGCGAAACCGTGTCTGAAGAAACAATGAAACTCAAGCTTTCTTTTCAATTGAACTGCTTGCCAAGACGCTAAGGCGTTACAGTATTGCCAGCATGGAAGGTGGGATATGACACAAATATTACATGAATTTGATGCGGTGATTGTGGGTGGTGGTGCTGTAGGTGGCATACAGGCATTGGCACTGGCAAACTTGGGTTATCGAGTCGCCATCATTGAACAAAACATGGCGTGTATGGCATCAAGCAACCCTGAACGCGTCGTGGCGTTATCGTATGGCACGCGTTGTTATTTACAGGATTTAGGACTTTGGAACGCAATTGCAGCGCAAGGCACAGGCAATATTCGCTTTATTGATGTGCGAGAAAGCAACAATCATGGCGAAATGTCCATGCAAGCTGCTGAAAAACACGTCGATGCTTTGGGTTATGTGGTTGAACTTTCTCATGTTGTGGCAGCGGTCTATGCTGCTTTACCCGATAAAGTGACCATGTTTTGTCCTGCTAAAGTGACACAGATGCATCATGACGACGATGCTGTTCATCTTTCCATGCACTATAAAAACCAGTCTCACGAACTTCATGCGAAACTATTGATTGCGGCCGATGGCACTCATTCACAGATGCGACGGATGGCAGGCATCACCACACATGGTTGGGATCATAATCGTTTTGGTTTAGTTGCGACCATTCGCTGCGAACGTGATCATGCTGATACTGCTTATGAATGTTTTCGTCAGTCAGGTCCGTTGGCATGTTTACCCTTAGCCGATGGTCGTTTTTCGATTGTTTGGGCATTAGCGCCACAAGATGCCATGCGCATGTTGGATATGCCCGATCGTATGTTCTTAAATCGCTTACAACGTGCTGTCGATGAAGCTGTCTTACCACGTTCAGGACGCATGTTGGAAGTGAGCAAACGTGCCTGCTTTCCATTGGAACTTCGCATTGCTCAATCCTTCACAGCTCCACGCATGGCGTTGATTGGCAATGCCGCACACACTTTACATCCAGTGGCAGGGCAAGGCCTGAATCTTGGTTTAAGAGATGTCGCCTGTTTGACGAATATATTGAAGCATGCACACGTTAAAAACGATATGAGCGACATTGGAAGCACGATGTTATTGCAACGTTATGCAGAACAACGGCGCTTGGATGTATGGGCGGTGGCTGGTTTTACAGAATCGATATTGGCAGGTTTTGAATCGAATATTGCACCATTAAAATGGTTACGAGGGCAAGCTTTGGATGGCATGCAGCGCATCA
>JAUZQL010000147.1 GCA_030950975.1 Mariprofundaceae bacterium
GGCTACCTTGATGTGAACCATCGCAAAAGGGCGGATTTTTTGACAAACCACACATGCAATACGCCTTAGTATCACCCTGTTTTACATCAACGATAAAGGGTTCTTGTTGCCAGCCTTCTTTTTTCATATCACTCATACAAACCTCCTATTTCTATTGTGTTTTTCATGCATTTTATCATGCCGATAACCTAGCCGCTTATGATTTCAGTACAATCTCACGCATTTGCATAGCGAACAAACCATTTGGGCATGACAATATTTTCCTTGTGAAAGTAAACACTCTCATTTTTGATTCGGCTCATGGTTAAGTCACCCATCAAAAAAATAAGCATCGCTCATCAACGCAAACAGCAAATTTTGCGTGCTGTTGATGCTATTGCAGCAAAAAATCAACTGGCTTTTTTAACCACCCAACGTGTATCTAAGGAATCGGGGGTATCGGATGGGGTACTGTTTCGTCACTTTGCTTCCAAGGAAGCGTTATTAACGGCTTGGGTGTTAAAGCATGAACACCAGCAAGCATTACTTTTGGCATCCATACCACATGGACGTGCAGGTTTATTACAGTTAATTCAACAACTTTTCAAACAAGCTGACTTATTAAATTTTATGTGCTGCCAACCTATGGATATTCCTTACTTACGACAACGTTTGGAAACATGCCGTGTGCAATTTTGGTATGAATTACAAACACGCATTGAAACATTGGCATATACGCAGGCAGGCGTGAACAGCGCTGCTTTAACGGATCACCTGATTTTATCCATCTATCGTGCTTGGAATCCAGATAACCCTGAAAGACAACAACAAAAGGAGAGGCTTATGCGCCAATTACCATGGGAAAAAGAAGACAGTCTTGAGGTGCTTCCTGCTCAAGACATGATTCAACGACTTGCCCTTAATGACAGTGGTTTCGTGTTTGACCCGATGAATGGTCGTAGTTTTTCTGCTAATAATGTAGGGCTATATATTCTTCGTTTCTTGCAACAGAACTACGATGTCGAAGCATTATTGACAAGCATTGAACATGATTTTGATATTCAATCCGAACAAGCAAAACGTGACATCACTGAATTTTTTGAACAATTGCGAACATGCTTCTCATGAATAAAGAATCGTTAAATCCACTCATTGTTGCCATCACTGGCATGAATTGTAAACCTGATAACCCTGGTCCGGGTTTGGCTGTAGCACGTTGTTTACGCATGGCATACGGAAAAAGCATTCGCATCATTGGTTTGAGTTATGATGTTTTGGATGCTGGGCTTTATTTGGAAGAATTTTGTGATGCTGCTTATTTGCTTCCTTATCCTTCAGCAGGTGAACAGCAATTGATGCAACGCATCGAACATATCCAAACACAAGAGCATGTGGATTGTTTAATTCCTTGCTTGGATGCCGAATTATTAAGTTTTAGTCGCTTAAAACATGAGTTTGAACATTTGGGCATTCAGATGCTCATACCTGATGTAAGTCAATTACGTGATCGCAACAAAGATCGCTTGGGTGAATTGGCGCGTAACGCAGGCATTCGTTACCCCGAGACCAAAAACATCACCAGTGCCAACTTCTTTTACCATTGCCATGATGAAGGTTGGACGTATCCCTTGGTCGTCAAAGGTATTTTTTATGATGCCCATGTGGTCAACAATGCCGATGAAGGCGCAGCGGCTTTTCGCACCATTGCAGCCAGTTGGGGTTACCCTGTTTTGGTGCAACGTTATGTGGAAGGTCATGAAGTCAACCTAACGGCCATTGGTGATGGCAAAGGCAATCTTTTAGGCTCAGTGATGATGCGCAAACAAGCGGTCACGGACAAAGGAAAGGCATGGTCATGCGTTACCATTGAAGATCAACAACTCAAAGATGATGCGCTAAAACTCGTCAAATCATTGCAATGGCAAGGGCCTTTGGAAGTAGAAATGCTTCGCGATAAAGATGGGCAAGCCATGCTGATTGAAATCAATCCACGTTTTCCTGCTTGGATTTATTTAGCCGCAGAAGCAGGCAGCAACTTACCCGCAGCGTTAATTGATTTAATCATGGGCAAAGAGCCGATATTTGAAACACCGAAAGTTGGCATGATGATGATTCGTTATGCCCAAGAAACAGTCATTGATTTAAAGACCTTTGAATCCATGTCGATGACAGGTTCTTATCACGCAGCAAACCATACACCTACGGAGCATCAGCATGAGTGAAAAACAAGTTTGGCAAAAACCAACATTAACAGCCCACCGCATAGGAACTATGAACAAGTTTGGTAGTGTGAGTCAGGGGCATTATCAAGAGGATTTTGAAGGTGTGAACATTGCGCCATTATTGGAACAATATGGTTCACCCTTGTTTATTTTGTCGGAAAACCGCTTACGCAACAATATTCGTAAGTTATTTCGAGCCTTTGAAACCCGCTATAGTGATGTGATTTATGGTTGGTCCTACAAAACCAACTATTTGGCTGCTGTTTGCACCACCTTGCATCAAGAAGGTGCATGGGCTGAAGTGGTATCGGCATTTGAATATGAAAAAGCCCGTCAACTGGGTGTGCCTGCTGAAAAAATATTGTTCAATGGTCCACATAAAGAACGTTTCATTTTAGAACGTGTGGTGGCTGAAGGTGGTCGCATTCATTTGGATAACTTGGATGAATTGTATTTACTCGAAGACGTGGCAAAAGAAGCAGGTAAAATAGTCGATGTCACCATCCGCTTGAACTTTGATACTGGTTATACCGAACCTTGGAGTCGCTTTGGTTTCAATATTGAATCAGGGCAAGCGATGGATGCAGCACGCATTTTAGGTGAAAGTAATCATTTACAATTGACAGGATTACACAGCCACTTGGGAACATTTGTCCTTGATCCACGCGCCTATGGTTCACAAGTACGCATCATGTGTGCATTTATGGAACAAATCGAAACCGCTACCGCATGTTTGATTGAAAGCATTGATATTGGCGGTGGTTTTGCCTCCATGAACTCCTTACAAGGAAGCTATTTACCACCTGAACAAGTCGTACCAAGTATTGATCAATATGCCGAAGCAATTTGTTTTGCCTTGAATGATGCGACACGCCAACGTGAATTGGCGGGCAAACCTCGCCCGCGTTTAATTTTGGAAAGCGGGCGTTTCACAGTCGATGATACTGAAATTTTAGTGACCTCTGCGGTTGCCAACAAACGGATGCCTGATGGTCGTCGTTCGGTTGTCTTGGATGCTGGGGTGAATGTCTTGTTTACAGGTTTTTGGTACAATCACCCTGTCACCCCGATACGCCCACTGGATGGCATGGCTGAAGATACGATTCTTTATGGTCCTTTGTGTATGAATATTGATGTTATGC
>JAUZQL010000148.1 GCA_030950975.1 Mariprofundaceae bacterium
CTCACGCGGGGATTCGCTTCATGAGCAATCTCACGCAGCAACGGAAATACTTGCTCGACACCCTCAAACAAGGGCACTTGCTTTCCCCATGTTGTCAAAGCATCGCGTGTTAAATGTTGAATCCGACCATCGTTTTGCGCTTCCATCATATGATGAAGATAAGCAGGGACAGGATCCCAATCCTCCGCCATCATTTGTCCGACTTCTTGCCAAAAAGTTTCAATATCTTGCAAGCCTGCATGATTTAAAAAACCTGTGGTGCTATCAGGGCCTAAGGTGTCATCAAAATCAAAAATAACCGCAATACGTTCTTGCATTTATGTCTCCTTATATTTAACAATCATCGATACAATCATCAAACAACAAAGTGTCCCAAAAATTGAAACGATCACCATCAGCCATTGTTCAAGGTGAATATAATAGGCAGTAAAAACAGCAGAAGCTGCGAAAAAAACCAACCATTGCATCATGGATAAACCATGTACATTGCGTGTTTTATAGGTAATCCGAATTTGGTCAATAAAGCCAACGCTAAATGCAATGCCAGCCATCGATGCGAGCAGTTGCCAAAAATCAATGTCCATAAAACTTACTCCAAGGTTGAAAAAATGAGTCTAAACATAGAGCAAACGTGTTTTTTATGAAAGATGCGTGCCTGATGAGCATAAATTACATAGTTTTCGGCGTATGAATGGATTTGACGATATAGTACCTACTGATGAAGAATTTCCCTATGGCGAAGGTTATGATGAAGATGGTTATGTCATTCGCCCCAATAAATCACAATTAAGACGTGATTCCATAAAAATATTGGATTTGGGCAAAAAATTAGCGGAATTTGAAGTCATCAAACTTCAACAGATGAATTTACCCGAAGAACTCATGACAGCATTGCTAGATGCAAAGAAAATTCGTCAAAATGGTGCACGTAAACGTCATTTTAAATTTGTGGCGAAATTATTGCGCAATATGGAAACAGAAGACTTGGAAAAGACGGTGCATGATGTGGAATATGGTACAGAACAAGAAAATGCCCAGTTTCATCATGTTGAACGTTGGCGCGCACGTTTATTGAATGCTGATAACCCTGATGCTCTTACCCAACTGATGGAAGCCTATCCTCAAGCCGATGCAGGACGTATCCGTCAATTGATTCGTAATGCCCGAAAAGAAGCCGAGCAATGTAAACCTCCACGGTCATCTCGTGTATTGTTTCAATTCTTGCGTGAGCTTCTCATTCATTAATATTACGCAACTTGGTAATAAAGAAACGTCATTCCATGCTTTCTGATACGTCATTCGGTGCGGCTAAAGCCGTACCCCCAAAGTATGAACACAGAGCAACGTTCATCCCTAAAATTCGATTAAAAGATTTCGGGGATGAGCTTTACACGATTGTTAACAAGCGTGGAGATACATGGGATTCAGAAGGTTGGACTACTGTCATTATGGAAAGAGCCAGCTTTTACTGCTGATGGAATCGCTCAAGCTCAGTGCCCAACGTTGCCGTGATGCCTCAAACGTTTCAAAACACCATCCAATTCTTCCGCACGTCCATAACGAATTTTCAATTCACCTGAACCATTCTTTTTACATGCTAACTGCACAGGCAAGCCCAAATGTTGCGTCAATTCTTCTTGCAATGCCGCAACATCTACATCGATAGGCTTGCTTACAGGAGGATGTTGTGAATGTCTCAAGGCACGTTTGGCTTCCGCCTCCATTTTGCGTGCGCTCCATTGCTGTTGAACACATTGTTTTGCCAAGTTTTCAGCTTGCTTCGCTTCCAAACCGACCAAAGGTCGTGCATGTCCCATATTCAATGTTCGTTCACCAATCATGGTTTGGATGGACTCAGGCAATTGTAAAAGGCGAATCATATTACTCACTTGCGAACGAGAAATACCAAGACTTTCGGAAACTTTTTGTTGTGAATAGGAAAATTCATCCATCAAACGTCGATAAGCTGTTGCTGATTCAATGGCTGTTAGTTCATCACGTTGTTCATTTTCAATAATCGCCAATTCCAAGGCTTGTTGATCGGAAACTTCTCGAATCACCGCAGGAATAGCCAATAAACCTGCTGCTTGTGAAGCACGCCAACGCCGTTCACCAGCAATGATGTCATACATGCCATCCGAAGAAGGACGTAAAAGAATGGGCATCAACACCCCTTCTTTGCGTATGGATTCCGTCAAAACACCCAAAGACTCCGAGTGAAAATGGCTGCGTGGCTGATAAGGGTTAGGGCGAATGCGAGAAATAAGCATAGTTGTACTTTGTTTTAAGACATCAGCAGATGGTTTGTCCGCCAACAAAGCATTCAGACCTCGACCTAAGCTGCGCTTTTTCATGGGTTTCTTAGTCGGCATGGTTCACCCTCCGTTCTTGATCTTGCCGTTTCATAATCTCTCTAGCTAGTTCAGTATAAGCTTTTGCACCCTTCGATTGAGAATCATGGTACATCACAGGCATACCATAACTGGGAGCTTCCGATAAACGGACATTCCTTGGAATCATTTGCTGATAAACTTGATTATCAAAATATTCACGCACATCTTTTTCAACTTGAACAGCAAGATTGTTACGCAAATCAACCATTGTGAGCAAAATACCATCCAACATAAGTTCAGGATTTAAGTTACTGCGAATCCGTCCAATACTATCCATCAATTGGCTTAGCCCTTCTAAGGCATAAAATTCGGCTTGCATCGTCACAAGCACACGGTTGGCAAAGGTTAACGCATTGATGGTTAAGACATTTAAAGCAGGTGGGCAATCAATCAGCACATAATCAAAAGCCTCGCCATCATAAAGTTTACAGGCTCGATGAAGCGCATATTCACGCCCATATTCTTGCGCCAGTTCGACTTCTGAACCTGCTAAGTCCATCGTTGCTGGTACTAAAAAAAGCCCTTCATACGCAGTTTCTTGAATCACATCCTGCAAGCTTTTTTCACCCATCAATAAAGCATACATTCCACCGTCCACATGGTGTTTATCAATACCTAAACCTGATGTGGTATTGCCCTGAGGATCTAAATCCATCAGCAATACACGTTTACCAGAGGCTGCTAACGATGCCGCCAAATTGATGCTTGTTGTGGTTTTCCCCACGCCACCTTTTTGATTGGCAATTGCAAAAACATGTTTCATTTTTTCATGTTTCACGTGAAACACCCTCCCATCGATAGCATTGAATCTGTTGTGATTCCACGGCACGCACATCATGAACCGCTTCCAACACCCAACCTTCCACCGCTACGGCAGCTTGTTCACGTGGCACAGGAAAAATGGCAATGGCATGAGGGTTCACATGCTGCGAACACATCAACAATAAATCTTCAATACGTGTCACCGCTCTAGCCACACAAATATCAATATTCAAACAAGGTAAATCATTGATGTCCGCATCATAAACATCTAATTTCAATGTGAATTTTCGTCTCAAATGTCTTAAAAATTCAGCGCGTTTTTTTCGTCTTTCCACCAAGACACCATGCAAATTCGGTTTCATCATCAACAACGGAATCCCCGGTACACCCATACCGCTGCCAATATCCAGTAAACGCCCCTCATCGGGCATCCATTTTGCCAATGCCACAGACGGTTGAATAAATCGTTTATCAAACACAGACGCTTGCGAAATAGACGTTAAATTCAGTCCTTTACGAAATTTCAAGACCTCTTGGGTATAAGCATGCAAACATTCTTTTGACATCAAGACTCCTTGATTTGTTGCAAATAGATCAACAAGCTTGTCATGGCAGCAGGCGTAACACCTGAAATCCTAGATGCTTGTCCTAAATTGGATGGTTTAGCTGCCGTTAACTTTTGTTGCCCTTCGATACTCAAACCTTTGATCAAGGTGTAATCCAAATCCTCTGGGATAGGGCGATGCTCCATTTCCCGAAAACGTTTTACCTCAAGATTTTGTTTGTCCAAATAACCATCATAATGAATATCAGCCTTGAGACTTGCCCAATCTTGACACGTAAAATCCTCACACCCATCCAGCAATTTGACGGCTTGATTCAAATCAACATCTTGACGATGACAATATGGTGAAAATAAAATGCCTTGTTTTGTTTCAGGCAAGGATAATGCAGACAACTTTTCTGCCCATGTTTTACCACTACCAATCATCATGGTCTTGGCTTGATGCAAAACACTTTCAACACGGCGTTGACGTGCTTGAAAATGTTGAGAAGCTTTTTTATCATATAGATTTAAAGACATTGCGGCTAAACCCAAGCGAAAATCAGCATTGTCTTCACGCAAATGCAAACGAAATTCAGCCCGTGATGTGAACATACGATACGGTTCACTGATGCCCTTGCTCACCAAATCATCGACCATCACGCCCATATAAGCTTCTGAACGATCAGGAATCCAAGTCTCTAAATCACACGCCAAAGCTGCGGCATTGATACCTGCCAACAAACCTTGTGCCGCCGCTTCTTCATAACCTGTAGTGCCATTGATTTGCCCTGCATGAAACAAACCTTTCACACGTTTGCATTCAAGCGTGTGTTTTAATTCAGTGGGATCAACATAATCATATTCAATGGCATAACCGGGGCGAATAATCAGTGCCTGTTCCAAGCCAGGAATGGAGCGCACCATTTTCCATTGCACATCAATCGGCAAGGATGTGGAAATCCCATTGGGATACACTTCTGCATGATCTTTACCTTCAGGTTCTAAGAAAATTTGATGGCTGTCTTTGTCCGCAAAGCGCACCACTTTATCTTCAATACTGGGGCAATAACGAGGCCCTTTACTCTCAATATCGCCTGAATACATCGGTGAACGTGCCAAGTTTTCTCGAATAATATCATGGGTTTGTTGTGTCGTTCGTGTGATTGCGCAAGGAATTTGATCTTGCGTAACTTGATTGTGTATCGAAGCAAATGGTAAGGCATCCAATTCGCCTGCTTGCATTTCAAGCGTATCCCATGCAATGGTATTTTTATCCAAACGTGGTGGTGTGCCTGTTTTTAAGCGACCCAAACGCAATTCTTGACGGTATAATTCATCGGTCAAACCATAAATACCTGCATCACCTGAGCGACCTGAGGGTATTTTTTTATCACCGATATGAATGAGTCCGCCCAAAAAAGTACCCGTGGTCAAAATAACACATGGGGCTTCATGTTCAATCCCCAACTCATCAACAACCCCTGCAACAGCCCCGTTTTCAAACATCAATTCATTGATAGAGGCTTGATGTAAAGAAAGATTGGCTTGCTGATCCAGTAAATGACGCATCCGCATATGATAGATTCGGCGATCACATTGCGCTCTTGTCGAACGAACCGCAGGTCCTTTTTTTTGGTTCAAGACGCGATATTGAATAGCAGCATCATCGGCACAAATGCCCATCAAGCCACCCAAAGCATCCACTTCTTTCACCAAGTGGCTCTTACCAATGCCGCCAATCGCAGGATTACAGGACATTTTAGCAATCGTATCCAAATTCTGCGTGATTAAACGAACTTTTGCACCTCGGCGCGCAGCGGCGGCGGCGGCTTCACAGCCTGCATGTCCAGCTCCAACCACAATAACATCTACAGCCCCATCGGGGTGTTTCACGTGAAACATCTTCTTTTTTTCCATGAAGCAAGCATAGTTTAGAAAAAAAATAAATCGACTAAATGACATCGTTCATTGTGTAAATGATGAACTTATGCAGTTTTCAGGCATGAACATTCATTGGCCCCACACTCAATTTATTCAATCTGTATCTGATACGCGTGACTTTCCATCCATTGATTTACCCACAGTGGCCATTGCAGGTCATTCCAATGTTGGAAAATCCACCTTGCTCAACGCACTCTTTGATCGCAAAGGCATGGTAAAAACATCCAAACGTCCCGGATGTACACGCTTATTAAATCTTTTTTCGCTCGATGAAAAAATCCTGATCGTTGATTTACCCGGTTATGGTTATGCTCGCGCACCGAAATCTGAAAAACGAAGATGGGCAAAATTGATCGAACTTTATTTGCGTGGTGATGCTGCACCTGCATTGGTATTGGTGCTTCTTGATATTCGCCATGGCCCTAAAGACAGTGATTTAAAATTGATTGAATGGCTCAACGATGCAGGTATTCGATGGCTTCCCGTTGCCACCAAAGCCGACAAACTCACAGGCAATAAACGCACTGTTCGTCTTAAAGAAATGTGCGAAAACATGGGTGGCTTGTTAAAACCACATCCAACATCCAGTAGCACAGGGCGCGGTATTCCCGAACTACGCACACTGATGTTAGAAGAATTAAAACTCGCGCAAGAAACGGTTTGGGATGAAGTTGAACCAACAGAAAACTTATAAATCATAAACAATGAAAGGTAATTATTAAAAAATGAGTGGTTTTAAGTTTATAGATTTATTTGCAGGTATTGGCGGTTTTCATATCGCTATGGAATCACTAGGAGGAGAATGTGTTTTTTCTTCAGAAATAG
>JAUZQL010000149.1 GCA_030950975.1 Mariprofundaceae bacterium
TGCGAATATCATTTCTTGAATCGTCATATTGTGAATAGGATAAGCAGTCAATGGAATCACCTTCTGACCATGATGCTTGAGTGCATCCATGACTTGAACCTCCAAAGATTCATCCTTCAATAAAGGATCAGCTTGAATCAAGGTCCAAGTGTTAAGAACGCCTGTCCAACCATGCCAATCATTGGATGCAATCAAGGCAATGCCACGTTCTTTTTGTGCTTGAAGCATGGCTTGGCGTACATCTTGATGCAAAGAATGATGTCCAAAATTCACAATTTCAAAAGCATCAACCCCAACCTGTGCTAAGTTTTGAACTTCTTTGATATCCAAATGCAGTGCCACGACAGCCACCACACCACCATGCTTATGAATCACACGAATCAGTTTTTTGACTGACCATAGGTGATCGGGTAAAGAAGCTGGCGGAAGCGGTGTCTTATTGCCTTCATACCAAGCCAATCCATTGGGCAAAGGCGTGCCTTTCTCCATACCCAAAACACTTAAATAGAAATGTCCGCCATAATAAACAGGAATTTCCATACCTGGCACAGCCTCAGGTGAATTTGCGTAAGCTGCTTGATAATCAATAACTGCTTTTTCAAGGTTAGCGTGATTCGTTAAAGCCACAAGATTATAGCCGCGTTGTTGATGAATGGATAAATTATCTTTTAAGGTGACAACACCATCATGAGATAAAAGATTATGACTATGTAAGTCCGCAATAATCAGACTTTTTTTCTCTTTGTTTAAGCTCGGGTTCGGTAATGGAATAAGCAGGTAAAAAATAAGCAAATAAATAAACCACGCCAATATTTTACTAGATGTAATCACTGTTTTTTTTATGCCATATTGTTTTTTAATATTGTAAAAAGCATGGATAAAAATACCTAAAAAGAACCAAAGAAGTATGGCAACCATACCCTCTCGAATATCTGGCAAAGTACTGATGATATGGAGAGGGGCGGTTAACGGCTCAAGCCATGATAGCCACCACGATAATGATAGGTGAACACCTTCATATGCGGAACCCGTTCGTGCATCCAAGGGATGGAAAAATGCCTTCCCCCAAAAAATATCAATAAACGTAAGAGAAAACAGAAAAAGAGCGAACAATTTTAGCCAATTTGGAATCTCTTGTAGTTGTTTTTTTAATTTCACTCTCGCTCCTTTATCGACGATGCTAGTATCTCTTTTTAGCTATGAAATTTTCATATGTTAGCATTGCTGCATGCCTCATTTATCTGTGATCATTCCCGTTTATAAAGCAGAAGACTGTCTGCATGAACTCCACCATCGCCTGATTCAATCACTCGAGTCTATTACCCAAGACTTTGAATGTCTTCTTATTGAAGACTGTGGTGGTGATCAGTCATGGTCAATCATTCAGGATATTGCGAACACTGACCCCCGTTTTAAAGGGATTCAATTTAGTCGTAATTTTGGTCAGCATTATGGTATTACCGCAGGTCTCGATCATTGTTTGGGGGATTGGGTTGTGGTTATGGATTGTGATTTACAAGATGCACCTGAAGAGATACCAAGACTTTATGAAAAGGCTCAAGAAGGTTTTGAGGTAGTGTTAGCAAAACGCATGAATCGCAAAGACAAAATGGAAAAGAAACTTTCATCGATCATATTTTACCGTTTATTCAACTATCTAACCGATATGGATTATGATCCATCGGTCGGAAATTTTCGTATTATGTCAGCTAAAGTTGTGAAAAATTGTCAACATATGAGGGAAGGGCTACGTTTTTTACCAGGTATGATACACTGGTTAGGCTTTCCTTATACACATATTGAAGTCGAACATGGTGCTCGTTTTGCAGGTACATCAACGTACACCTTTAGCAAACTCTTAAAGCTGGGTGGCGATACCATTATTGCTTATTCAGACAAACCACTTCGTATGTCCATTAAGCTCGGTTTTTCTATTGCTGCTTTATCTTTTCTGTTTGGTTTATACCTGTTTATTCACGCACTTCTTTATGATGTACCAGTATTGGGCTGGAGCAGTTTGATTGTATCGCTCTACTTTTTAGGTGGCATTATTATTGCCAACTTGGGGATTATCGGTATTTACCTCGGTAAAACATTTGAAGAAACAAAAGGAAGACCTTTGTATATCGTTAACCATACCACTTTCGATGAAAAATAACCCTTATTTTTCTCCCACACCTTGGGATAGCCATATTTTTCATATGCCATGTTTTGAAATTACCAAGCTTAACGAAGAAGCTCTTCAAATAGCCTGCAAAAATAGCGCACATTACACCATTAAAGTTGATCCTTTAGCGGATAAAAGGCTGCTGCATAAATATGGTTTTTATTATACTGATACATTGATTGAGCCACATTG
>JAUZQL010000015.1 GCA_030950975.1 Mariprofundaceae bacterium
TGCCCTGTCGATGAAATCGGTAAAAATTCAGTCGCACCTTCAATGATGCCCAAAATAATCGATTGTAATATATCCATGTAGAAGATTGCTCCTTTTTTAAAAAATGTTCGTAGATTGTATTAAAAAAATATGTGTTAGAAGGTCAATTGATTGGGGCTTTTTTTCACTTCACCTTGATTTTGCGCCAACACTAAGGCTTTCAACTCGGAGGTCGTGAGCACTTCAGCAATTTTGAAAATGGAATAATTATCACCATGCTCCCCCGTAGGATAAATACGGCATAGATTGGACTGCGCACTATCGGTTGATTGAATAGATACAGTAAGGGCTGAATGATAGCGATCTTCTCCACCCATCCAGACATGCCAACCATTGGATAACTTTTCTAACAATACAGGAATATGCGTACCCTGCATCATCGCATTACGCATATTGATAAATTGTAAACTAGATGCCTTAATATCCCCTCGAATAAACTCCACACCCAAACGTTGATAACCTTGCAGGGAGACTTGAACACGGCGTACTAAAGCATACCGTGGCCAACCTTTTACTTTCCAATCAAAACTTAACACCGCACTCACGGGAATAATCCGTCCATGCCGAATATCACATTGCAGCATCGCACCTTTATGGGATAAATTGTGTAAAACCCAGCCTTTTTCAGCCGTACTGTTGCCCCAGCCTTCATCATTTTCAACGTATAGCCCAACATATACCCCAACATCGACTTTCTTTTTGGTCAATGTTGTTCGTGCTTCACGCTTTTCACGACGAAAAGATGACATAATAATATTTCCACAAACACGTGCATCTGAAACATCACTTTCTAAACGTAATGCATAACCCTTACTGGCTAAATTATCTGCTTTTTTCACCATATCGAGATCTTGCACAACACGTCGCAACAAGCCTGCGGCTGAAATCACCAATACGTCATATTCAAAGTGATCAGGAAGCGTTGATAAACGTTTCGGTTTATTGTGTGGTTTACTAATTTGAGAAATAAGAAAAGGACCACGTTCAGGGTGAGAAGCGGATTCACCAATGCGCAACAGTTCAACATCTGCCAATACAGCATACTGGGATACTCGCCATAACATCGTTTTCATATCCGCTTCAGTACAGGCATACAAATCCATGCGACGAATCAGTTCATGTTGAATAATAAATTTCTTTAAGCGTTCACCTTCTGCTTTACAATCACTGGGCATCGATTGCACAACAAGCAGACCTAAACGAGCAATATCCAAGCTCTGTCGTATTTCAATCGTACTATGGGATAAATAGCGTTCACTATCATGGCTGAGTTGTCGCCCCGATAAATCCAAAGCAATGCCTGCAATATTGACAATTTCACGCAAATAAGAGCTGTTATCTAAACTTTTACTTTTTAAATGTAACATGCCTACTTTATAGGATTTAAGAATCAAACTCCCCATATCATGGGCAAGCATATCAATATAATCTTCCAACTGACGCAAACTCTTTAAACGAAAAGAAAGCGGTAAAAAGGGCGCATTATTCAAACTATTCAGCCATTTGCGTACACTTTTAGATAAACGCTTCTTTTCTTCAATATCATTGGCTGATACCAATGCATCCAGTTCTTTAATGATACTAATGAATTGAACACGCAATAAGTCCATTAAAATATTGGAGCGGTCATTTTCTGCCGCATACACGGATAAGTTTAAATCTTTGCCCAACTCTACCGATAATGCTGCAATCATTTGCTCACGAGTACGTTCATTTTCTTCATTCAAGTGAATTACTTGCTCTGACATGTTAACCTCATTTTCTATTGTTATCACTCATCCCAAAAAAACGCGTGCATTTTGGAACATTCTTAACCATGCCCCTGATTCGCTTGGTGCTTCAGGATTGTAGGAAAACTGGCTGTGTCGGAATAAACGTTCTGGATGTGGCATCATAATATTAAAACGACCATCATCAGAGGTAAACCCTGTTAAGCCTGCTTGCGAACCATTGGGATTATAAGGATACATTTCAGTCGCCAAGCCATCTGCACCCAAGTAACGCAACATCGGTTTGGCTTGATTGGCACTGTTGGATTCAAATTGTGCACGACCTTCCCCATGAGCAACGACGATTGGCATTTTAGAACCCACCATGCCTTGCATCAATATGGACGGTGAATCCATGACTTCCACCATCAATAAACGTGCTTCAAATTGTTCAGAAAGATTGCCTTGAAAACTGGGCCAATGACTTGCGCCTGGAATTAAATCTTTTAAGTGTGACATCATCTGACAGCCATTGCATACACCCAAAGCAAACGAATCATCCCGATGGAAAAAAGCATCAAATTCATCTCTAGCACGTGGATTATACAATACAGAACTTGCCCAGCCTCGCCCTGCACCCAAGACATCACCAAAAGAGAATCCCCCACACGCCACCAACCCTTGAAAGTCCTTCAAACTGACACGACCTTCAATTAAATCTGACATGTGAACATCAACGGATGTAAAACCAGCGCGATCAAAAGCGGCCGCCATTTCAATTTGACCATTCACACCTTGCTCACGCAAAACGGCCATTTTAGGTCGTGTCTTTTGAATAAACGGCGCTGAAACATCATCGTTCACATCATAGCTTAGTGTTGAAAATAAACCTTTGGCATCAGGGTTGGCAATCGCATCAAACGCTTGTTTGGCACAAGCAGGATTATCACGTAACGCACTCATGTGATACGATGTTTCACTCCAAACTTGTTGCAATGCCAATACATCATCATCAAAAACAGTTGTTTTTTGGGCGTGGATACGCAAACGCATATCATCATTCAATTGACCGATGATATGGCTCATCTTACCCAGCCCTTCATGCTCTAAATATGCCAAAACTTCTTCACGATGCGCTTCTTTGACTTGTATGACGGCACCCAGTTCTTCAGTAAACAATACAGACAAGGTATCTTGCCCCAAGTCATCCAAGTGAATATCCACACCTGTGTGCCCAGCAAAGGTCATTTCAGCAAGGGTTGCCAATAAACCACCATCCGAACGATCATGATAAGCCAGAAGTTTCCCAGTGGCATTCAAATGTTGAATGGCATGGAAAAAAGCCACAAATAATGCGGCATCATCTAAATCAGGGGTTGTTTCACCTGTAACACCATACACTTGGGCTAAAGCTGAACCACCCAAGCGATGTTGTCCCTGACCCAAATCAATCAAGATAAGGTCGGTATCTCCCATATCTGTACGCAAGACGGGTGTGAGTGTTTGACGAATATCGGTAACGGGTGAAAACGCAGAAACAATCAATGACAAGGGCGAAAACATATCCTGTTTTTCACCATCTTTTTGCCACACTGATGTCATGGATAAAGAATCTTTACCCACTGGAATAGAAATACCCAAAGCAGGACAAAGCTCCATGCCCACTGCTTTTAC
>JAUZQL010000150.1 GCA_030950975.1 Mariprofundaceae bacterium
CTGCCCAAACCCTTCAATGACATGCCCTGCGGCACCTGGTCCTTCTTGACCATGCAATAAAATCAAACGGGTGGTTGCGACATTTAAAGACAAGCGAAACAAGGTCGTTAACAATAACAAAGCAGGGAAAATTGAAAAATCCATCGGGCGTAATACATAAATGGAGGTCAATAAAATCATCAAACCCGTGGCGATATTGAATGCCAACAAAATATCCATCAACCACAAAGGCAAGGGAACCATCATAATAAGCAGAATAAGCAGTACACCAACCGCAAGCATCACATCAGTGTGACGACCCATTCCCTTAAGCCCTGAAATTACGGTTTGTTGCATGCTGACTTATATCCTCCTGCTTATTTTACTGGTGAATAATTTTACGCTTCTGTTCGTGCCCGATAGACCTCTGCTAAAATAATCGCTACCGCTTCAAACATATCTCCAGGAATTTCATCGCCCACTTTCACCACCTTGAACAAGGAACGTGCCAAAGGTTTGTTTTCACGAATAGGCACTTCATTTTCACGCGCAATACGGCGAATTTGTTCGGCAATTTTGCCCTTTCCTAGCGCCACCACTTTCGGTGCAGCATTGGGACTTAACTCATCATATTTTAATGCAATAGCGATGTGGGTAGGATTGGTAATGACCACATCTGCTTTCGGTACATCTTGCATCATGCGGTTGCGTGATTGTTCCATTTGAATTTGGCGAATTTTACCTTTAAGTTGGGGATCACCCTCACTTTCTTTATGCTCATCACGTATTTCTTTCATCGACATTTTCAATGATTTGGTATGTTCCCAGCGTTGATAAAGCACATCCGCTAAAGCAATGACAAAAAACAGTGCGGCGACAACCCCCGCAATTTTCACGCTTCCCGTCACCAGCAACGCAGCAATATCATCCACACCCTTGCGTGATGACATCAGTGTAATTTCTAGCATATTATTTAAAACCACCCAACACACCGATGAAATAATCACCAGTTTAAGAATCGATTTTATAAATTCGGCTAAGGATTTGGTGGAAAACAAACGTTTAAAGCCTTTCATGGGGCTTACTTTTTCAAACTTGGGTTGCAATGTTTCAAAGGTAAATACAGGGCCCGATACCAAAAATGCCACCAACATGCCAATCAACATCACTGGCACTGCTACTGGCAAAATCATCATCGCCAAATCCCATGTCACACTCATCAATAAATGCTGTATGCCCTTAGGCGTGACATCCAATTGAACCGCTCCCGACAAATAAAGCACCATCATATTCATCATATGAGATGCCAACCAAGCGCCAAGCCCTGTCACCGCCAGCGATGAAATTAAAAGAAATGAAATCGCAGTTGCTGGCTCTTTACTGCTGGGTACTTGACCTTTTTTTCGCGCATCATCAATACGTTTCTGGGATGCGTCCTCGGTCTGTTGACTTTTATCTTGGTCGTCAGCCACCTGACAACGCTCGCATCATCGTTGGCAACTGCTGCCCCAACGATGCAAATGCGGCATTCGTCAAAGAAATGACGGCAGGAAGTGAGAGAGATAAGGTAATTAAGCCCACACTCAACGTGATTGGGAAACTTACGAAGAATACTTGAATTTGAGGTACGGCACGTGCAGCTAAACCCAAAGCAACATTGACAAAAAACAGCAACAACAACACAGGAGCCATCAAGCGAACGCCTAATTCAAACATCTGAGCAGCCGCATCATTTAACAAACCCCAACCTTGAAAAGACCAAGGCTGTCCAATAGGCAAAACACGAAAGGAATCAGCCAGTGCCAATAAAAATGCATGGTGTGCACCTGAATCCAACCATAGCAACATGGCAAGAACACTTACAAACTGCGCAATAATCGCACCTTGTGCCGACGTTGCAGGGTCAAACACATTGGCAATTGCCATCCCCATTTGGAAACTCATCACCTGACCTGCAAACTGAACCGTTGCAAAAATAAGGTTCGCAAGCAATGCCAACACACCCGCAAATAACATTTCTTGCACGGCCAACAAGATAAAGGTTAGCGGTTCGGGCTTAAATGGGACAACATCTTGTGAAACAATGGGGTATAAAAGGAAGCTAATCATTAAGATTAATCCCATCTTTACAGGCTGCGGCACTAATTTATGCCCCAACACTGGAATTAAAATCATTAAGGCACTGACACGAAGAAAAATCAAAAATGCAACCATCACATCTTGCTCAGAAGGCATAGGAAATAACATCTAATGCTCTTAATTCAATAAGCTTGGAATACTATTGAAGATATGCTGGGTATAAGCCACCATTTTTTCAATCATCCAGCCTGCTGCTAATACAAGAATTAAAAACACCGCAATAATTTTAGGCACAAAGGTTAGTGTCATTTCTTGAATTTGTGTGACGGCTTGAAATAACGAAATCAAAACCCCCACCACCAATGCCACCAAAAGCATCGGCATGGACAGCATCAACACCATTTTCAACGCATCTACACCATAGTGAACAACCATATCAGGATTCATAAACAGTCTAAAAGCAATATATATACCAGTATTCAAAATCTCATGCTTTTAGGGGTTTAAGCATCCTTTGGAAGTACGGTGTTAGCCGTACTCTCATGTGCGGCTAAAAGAGCAAAGGG
The DNA here is from genome assembly GCA_030950975.1 of Mariprofundaceae bacterium. Taxonomy (GTDB): domain Bacteria; phylum Pseudomonadota; class Zetaproteobacteria; order Mariprofundales; family Mariprofundaceae. The sequence continues at coordinate 2,625 of JAUZQL010000150.1, forward strand.
ATCAAGTCTTATTTCGCGCATTCCATCTCACTTATAAACCCGCAAAATAATACCTGATCCCTATTTTCTCTCAATTTAACTGGTTAGCCATTGGAATAAACGATTTCCATTTTTATCCCAACGTCATCAATTTCTGAATCATTTGGTATTGTTTCTAAATTTTGATTTAATTTAGCTGTTACTGCACCTATCATAGCATCTAAAATATCATCTTTAGCAACCTCTTTGCGAAGAAATCGATCTAAAGATTCATTGAAAATATCTTGAGTCTGAGGACAATACCTTGATAAAATTTCAAGTCTCTCATCAATACCGTTTTGTTGTTTTTTAGGATGAACCATTGCTTGCTTATTATTAAGAGCCCAAAAGCAAACTTCAGGATGCATTTCACGAAAATTATTTATAATTGAATTACCTTGAATAAATAAGTCTACCTCTTTAATTTTCCCTGAAATTGCCCAACTTTGTTTTGACAGTTTTCTTCCAGTATTTTTCTCATTCACTTGGCTAGCTTCATTTTCATCTAAACAGTAAATTGCTTCTCTACAAGGTGCTGGAAAAACACTTGATCTTCGGTTTCCTAAAACTTTTCTAGCTAGCTTATCACATAACCTTTCTTTTTTATCTTGACCTTTTAAACCAATAGGAATATCAATTAACACTAATTTACTATCCGTAATTTGAGGTAAGAAATCTTTTATTTCTTTTACTACACCAATTTTCCATTTTTCATTATCATCCAAGGAAACAAAAAACCACCCTTTTTTACATCCATCAATCCCAATATATTTCATACAATAAACCTCTTAATTTACTAGCTAATTTGATACTCAAAATTTTACATTACGCTTATCTATAAGATTAGCAATATATTCAGCGATCAGCTCATTTCTCGTATTCTATCTCATGAGTATCAAAATATTTTCAATAAAAGCACTTGAAATGCCCATTTTTTAAAATTGTAAATCGTTTTGTAATGCATGCTAAATAGTTACAATCAATCATCCGTATCATCCAACAACTGAAAATCAGCTTGAGCGATGACAACACCATTCACCACCACTTCAATCACATGCTTCCCCGAATAATAATGACGTGTCGTTATCTTCTTGATGGCATGTTGTTTTGTGAATTTTAGCGTCTCTCCTGCATTTAAGTTTTTTGTTCGCCACTTAAATACTTTAGCGGATAATTGACCCTTTGCCTTGCGATGGTGAATGACATAATCAATCATCAAAGGCTGGCTCTTTTCGGAATTTGAAGACAATGATAATGAAAACGTCAAATGATGACCCAATATCACCACTGGCGTATGAATATCAAAACTGACCTTTTTGATGTTGGGTGAATCATAAGAAAACAGCCTCAACACTCTTTTATTGCCCTGTTTAAGCAGGTTACGGCAAGCATGGCGAAGCAATGTTAATCGCTCTGGACTTGCATCGTTCATCCATTTTTCTGCAATATCAGCGACAATATTGGGATGATCCTTGGCAATATCATTCAAATTATTGGCGACGGAACGCCTGACATACGCTTCTCGATCATCTTTAAGACGTTCAAGCACTTCAATCACGGGCATCGGATCGTTCATAAACTGCGTGATTTGCCTTGCCCAAGGTAAACGAGGTCGAATGCCTTCGGAGGCTAAACGCCGCACATGTTTATTCTCATCTTGAGTCCACTCTTTTATCATCAACATCGTTGCTTCGCCATGTCGGGGCAAAAAATAACGCACCGCAAATTCAGCCGAAAAACGCTTGGTCAAGGCTTTCAATACCGACATAGAGACATCAAAATGTTCCTGCCCTTGCACCGCAACATAATGACTCATCGGCATTATTGCCCAACCTGAAATACCTGTGTCATCAACGGTGGAAGAAAATCCATTGTCTTCTTTTTCAGAACCTAAACTAGCTAAAATAAGCTTACTCGCCGCAACAAAATCATTGGGCAAATAGACAAGCATTGCCTTGGCAATGTGTTCTGAACGTTGCTTTAGCTCCAATGTGCTTAAATCGTTTGATGCCATCATGCAAAAGCCATCACTATCAAATGAAGGGCAATGAGCTTTGAAATGCCGTGCCATGCCACGAATCATGGTTTCATTGAAGTGATTCTTTAACGGTTCAACCATTCATGCTTATGCGACAAAATAAATCAACACTTTGAAAAACTTGTGTGTTTGCATGTAGATAAGGTGCAATAGCTTGTGCGATTGATGCCACATCTTGTGTTCCTAAGGCATCATTGATGATGACATAAGCAGGTGTTCGTTGCGCATACTGCAATTGTTTTAAGCTCAAAATTGCATGATTGATGCAGCCTAATTTTGCGCCCACCACCAGTACCACTTGGCAATCAGGTAAATCCTGAATCCAGTCCATGACTAAATATTGCTTCCTCAAAGGCACCATCAGCCCGCCAATGCCTTCAATCAAGGTAACATCATGCGTTTGCATCGCTTTTGCGCACCATCTTTGTAAATACTTCGGTTCAAGGATTCGTTGTTCGGCTTGGGCAGCCATTGAGGGCGCTGCGGGCATGCTAAATGTGTACGCATTGATTGCTTCTGGTCTCTTGATGCCCTGAACGTTTGCCAATAAAGCGACATCTTCATTGATGCCATCATCATTGACACCACATGCGACAGGTTTTACTGCCTGTGCATCGATTCCTTTTGCCAGTAGTGCTTGAATCCAATGCGATGTCAGCCATGTTTTACCTGCATCCGTATCCGTGGCTGTGATAAAATACGTCGATTTCATTGCAATTCGATAGGAATCACACCGCCTTTGGGAAGAAATGCAGCCTCTTTATACCATGCTTGAGCATACAAAGCTTCAAAACTGGCTCTTATTTTCCCATCTTCCATGCGATGCAATTCGCCATAAGTTGCATCCAATTCTTTGAGTAAACGCCGACCATACAATCCATTAGAACGCCCTGAAATCGCCGATGAAGATGCACCCAAACCTTTCAATTCACGCACCAACGCCATCACATTGGGATAGCTTAGCGTCAATAAATCACTATCAATCACGGGTGCTTCCAAAGGCAATTTCGTAAACACATCACCCAACGACATCACATCTGGAAAGGGAAGGACATGCCTTGCCTGACTTGTTTCCTTGCCTTCCGATAACTGAGCCAAGGATTGACGCAATTCGCTCAAGGTACGCCGCCCAAACGTTGAGAATAAAATCAATCCCCCCGGTGCCAAGACACGACGCATTTCCATCATCATGTCTTTCGGATTCGCCACCCATTGCATCGCAAGATTGGAAGTAATTAAATCAAAGGAGGCATCGGCAAACGGCATGGCGCACGCATCACCTGTGCAATGTTGGCGTTTTCCATGCCAAGGCAAGCGGCGGCGATGTTGTTTGCGTGTATAATTCACCATAGTTTCGGATAAATCACAGGCAACCACGTCGGATTTCTTAAATTTTTCAATCAATAAGCGAGTAAAATAACCCGTGCCACAGCCGACATCTAAAATACGTTTCGGTGCAATTTTCGTGAAATTCAAATGCGCTAACAGTCGATCGGCAATTTCTCGCTGCAACACAGCATGCTCATCGTAGGTTTCACACGCACGTGAGAAGGAACGCTTCACATGTGGGCGATAAATATGGGATGTTCTTAATGTTTTTGACACAATGTCTCCAGAAATACAATCAATAACGTGAAGGTAAATTCGCCACTTCTTTTAAACGCCAGCCTGCCGTAGATGTGGATGCTTCAACTTTATTTTCCAGTGGATCATCCAGCTTGGATAAAAAATCAAAACCAGTCAGTTCTTCAATTTTATCAATACTACTCACATATTTCGTCAATGATTCATTGCCTCTCACCGTCTGTGGTATGATAAAACTTAGCACTTTGGGCGCATCACCTTTTTTACGGGGTGGAACGATATAAATTTTGTAAAAAGCATCAGGAATCTCAACACCTGATTTTAAGGTTGTCACCTTATCATCAAAAATAGGACCCGTAATCACCCATAAATCCTTAAACCACAACGCAAACTTATTGGCTTCCACATCTTCCAAACGCTGCCACAACTTTTGATTCAAATTCGGTCGTTGAGGCGTGATATTGGTCATTAAAAAGGTATCCAGTTGACCTTCTCTGCCATAGATATTTGAAATCGCATAATTGGGAGCCATGTGCCCCCGATCATAACCACTATTCAGATAATCATTATGGTTTACACGCCTTAAACTACGGTAATCCTCTTTAAACCGTGAGGGACGTTTCAGCTTCTTCTTTTTAAGAATCGGTTTCAGATGATAGGTCACCCACAATGGGTTTTCTCGCCATTCGGAATAACCGACCATATAACCTTCATTGCGAAAAATATGCGTAAAGGTATTTAGGGTAAAAGCCTTTTCCTGAGGCAGACCAGCATAGCTATGCGACTCCCGTTGAGTACGTTCAAACGCATAAAAACCAGCACCGACTAAACCTGCAACAAGCAGAGCTGTCAGCCCGTGTTTACTGGCAAAAATAATTTTAAGTAGGGGAATCATAAGCCGTAATAGTTGTGAATTCATATACCATCCAGAGTTTTTGTAATTTCGATTTACTCATGTTGCGTGTGTGCCATGTTTTACCTGCTCGGTAGCTGTGAGAAAATAAAATCAGCACGCTAATTGTTAAGAATCTGATTAGCCATGTGATCAAGTTTGGTTTTAATAGGCTTCCAGTTTGGATGATGTAATGCTTGCAGTGCGTAAAACTTCTTACTGTGATTATGCTCTTTTAAATGACACAGTTCATGTGTGATAACATAAGCAATACAATCAGTAGGTGCTTTCACCAAGTTCCAGTTAAGACTAATGCGCCCTTTGGGTGAGCAGCTACCCCATTGTTTTTTCATTTGCCTTATCGTGAGTGGTGGAAGTTCATTTAGCCAATCAATATTAGAGGCAATCACCTTTAAATGTTTTTTGAAAACAATTTGCGCACGTTCTTTATACCAATTTTCAAGTAAACATTTTATTTTCTCTGGACTGATATGAGTGATTTCAACTATCAACATACCACGGCTTAGTTTTACCTGATTTCTATCGGAATGAACTACTTTAAGTTGGTAGCGTTTACCTAAATAGAAATATGTTTCACCACTCACATATTCACGAGGCAATACTTGAGCGTTCTGATATTTTATCTGCTCAACATGGTGCACAACCCAGCGCGCCCGTTTCTGCATGGTTTCAATAATTATTTGCGTGTCTGTATGTAGCGGAGCTTTTACCTCCACAGCTGCATCAGGCAAGACCTGAATTGAAATAGATTTCTTTCTGTTTGACATACGTTGCACCGAGTATTCATAAGCTTTATCACCATAAACAAAGCTGAGCATAGCGGTCATCTATTTCCGTGCCTTACAATTTGAATCACATGTGCCAACACAGATTTTCCTAAATCTAGCCCTCCAAGGTCTTTAAACAATCGAGGAAGTAGTGATTTCTGAATTTCTGATTCAATATTTTGTGGGTTGATAGAGTTTTCAGCAATAGCACGATGGACAACAGCATCCATTTCCATCGCAAGCTCAATGAAAGTCTGTTTCTTGTCTGTAGAAAGCACAGCATCAACATCCGTACCTAAAACAAGCTTGATAGCACCATAATATGCTTTTGCATGTGGCTTATTCTCAAGTTCTTTTGGTATGCCTTCAACTTTTCGAGCCTTCATATCATCATCAAACTTTTTGAACAAGGCATACTGTTTTAATGGATAATCAAACAGACTTTCGGCTTCTCCAATCGCTTTTTTGAGAAGTTTGGAAAAATATTCTTTGGCATAAGGATCGTCCTCCATTTTTTCCTCAATGGTTTTCTTGGCTCTCGTACGAATAAGATCGGTTTCATTTCGTGTTTTTTCTTCAGACCATGTTTCAGGCTTAGATTGCCCCAAATCATTGACCAAATATGCACCTTCAGGCTCTTTAATACCTTCGCCAATCACATGTTGGTCAATGAGTTTTCCAATTTGTTGTTCGTAAACACTGTAATCAATGGTTTCTTGTGCATCCTGCTTACATATTTTACGTAGGTTGACGAAAAAACGCAGGTCATCTTTGTAGCCTTGAATATCATTCTCTGTAAATGAAGCATCTTCAAAGAAGCCACTGGATGAAAGTGCAATTTTTAAACACATGCCAAATTCAGTTAAGGCTTCATAAAAATCTTCCCTGTGTTTCTGATTGCTATCATACTCTAAGCCTTGGCTATCCATTTTTAGTTTAGGAATAAGTAGCTGGCGATATTGTTCCAAATCAGCTCGGTTTTTTACATCATCAAAGCCTGACCACAATGTATCATGGAGTTTTGGCAGACGTTTGTATTCTGTATTGATTTGGGTGTACATACCGTCAATATCATCAATATCAAAACCATCTTGCGTTGCTTCTTCTAAATCTTGATAATCTTTAATGGCTGTATCCAGTGATTTAAGTATGCCCCGATAGTCAATCAACAAGCCATATTTTTTAGCGTCATGCAAACGATTCACACGCGCAATGGCTTGAATAAGGTTGTGCGCTTCTAATTTTTTATCAATGTACAACACACCATTTCTAGGCTCATCAAAACCTGTTAATAGTTTACTGACGACAATCAAAATATCAGGTTCATCATCATCTGCAAAAGATGAAATGACCGATTGCGTGTATTCTTCTTCAGCTTGTGAGCCAACATTATCTTTCCACCACTGTTGCACGTCAGGCAATGTGGCTTCATCCACATCAGTATGACCTTCTCGCGTATCAGGTGCAGAGATGACCACAGCACTGCCAACCAAGCCAGTGGCATCTAGTGCTTTCTTGTAGCGAATAGCTGACAATTTACTATCCGTTGCCAGTTGTGCTTTTAATCCTGTTGACTTGATATGGGTAGAGTAGTGGGTAGCAATATCCCAAGCAATCAGTTCAATGCGGTTTTGTGAGCCGTAAACAGTGCCTCGGCTTGTGAACTTTTTCTTCAAATCAATACGCTGTTTTTCAGATAACTGATTGGTTATTTTATCAAACCAATGATCAATGGCTTTCTGATTCACATTCAATTCAGGCATACGTTCTTCATATAAAAGCGGTGTGACAGCACCATCGGCAACCGCTCGTTTCATGGTGTAGGCATGAATAATCGAACCAAATTTATTTTCTGTTTTATCATTCTTTAACAGTGGTGTACCTGTAAATGCGATATAAGCCGCATTGGGCAATGCTTTGCGCATCCGTTCATGACTTTCACCACCTTGACTTCGATGCCCTTCATCAATCAACACAATTAAATCCGAGCTATCATTTCGACAAGCAGGCTGTTTGGCAGCCGTGGTAAACTTATTGATAATGGAAAAAATAATCCGCTCAGTGCCTTGCCCAATACGCTTCGCCAAATCTTTCCCAGAGCTTACCTTAGAATGCTCACCCACACGTTTTGTGGCGATATGGCTACCAAAGGCACCCGACATTAAAAAAGTCGTGTTCAGTTGCTTCTCAAGGTCGATGCGGTCAGTAACGATGATAAACCTAGCTTTGTTTAATGATGGGTGAAGTAGCATAGCTTTGCATAAGAAAACCATCGTAAACGATTTGCCACTGCCTGTGGTATGCCAAATCACACCACCTTCACGCGCACCCTTATCATTTTTGGTATTGACTCGCTCAATCAATCGTTTAATGCCAAACACCTGCTGGTATCGTGCGGCAATTTTGCCATTGCGTTTATCGAATAAGATAAAGTAACGCATAAATTCCAATAGGCGTTCTGGTTTCAGCAAACTTATCAGTAGCTTATCTTGCCCAGTCACTGCCATAGATTGTGACCACAACGATTCAAAATGACGACGAACCCAAGGCTCTCGCCCTTGAAGCAATACTGCTTGTTGCTCATGATTCAGACTGTTATTTTTGATGGTGTCGTAATCAGCATCCGTTAAATCTTCATCCGTCCACTTCGCCCAGAATTTTTTCGCTGTCTTGGTAGTGCCGTATCGACCATCAAGACCATTGATTGAAAGAAGTAACTGCGAGTAAGCAAAGAGATGGGGGATTTCATTGTCTTTTTGATTGCGAATCATCTGCGATATACCTTCATCCAGCATATCTTTGTTTGGGTTGCTAGAATCAGGTCGCTTGGCTTCAATCACCACAACTGGAATACCATTGATAAAGCACACCACATCAGGGCGGCGTGTGCTTGTGTTTAATGTGTTTGAAACCACAAACTCTTCCGTAAAGTGACATTGATTATTTGCAGGGTTTTCCCAATCAATCATTTTAACAGTCGGTTGGTAGCGGTTACCACCAACAAACTCTGTTACGGTCACACCAAGCGTCATTTTATCGTAAAGCTTTTCGTTGGCGATCATCAAACCTTCATTCATTTGCGGCGATTCAAATTCACGCACAATCTGATCAATGGCATTGCTTGAAAGCGGATATGTGTTCCCTTTATATTCAAATGTTCGTGTCTTCAGTGTTTCAACCAAGACATCTTTAAGCAATACCGAATTTGTACCACCACGTTTGGCAAGGCATCGATGAGGTGTGAGGTATTTATAACCTAGTGCTGCCAGTATATGTAAAGCAGGAATATGAGAGCTGTATTGCTCTTGGGTTTTAGGAAGTTTATACATGCGGTTTGCCCAAAAGATTCAGGTAACTTTGCAAAGCATGCTCTTCTGCACGCGCAACAAGCGCAAAGAAATCACTATAATCGTGTTGTATGTGCGCTTGATCTAAAGCCTCATAATACACCAAACGATCAACAGCCTTGATAATCACAGGTAAATAACCCGTAGCCATCAAATCCAGATTCATCAATAGCCGTGCTGTGCGCCCATTACCATCCACAAATGGGTGAATTTTGACAAAATCGGTATGCAGCCGTGCAGCCCGTTCGACTGGATGTCCAGAAAAGCTGTGATACCACACCAGCAGCTTATTCATGTGTTGCGGAAGATGTAAATGATCAGGCGGTGTATGCTCTGCTCCTGCAATCACCACATTTTCCGTTCGATAGCGACCAGCATTATCATCATCAATGTTCTTCAATACCAATTGGTGAATGCTACGTATCACCCGTTCACTTAAAGGCTCTTGCTGTTGGACAATATCCTCAACATAATCGATGGCTTCTTTGTGGTTGATGGCTTCAAAATGTTCCCGCATCGGTTTTCCGCCAATGGTAATGCCTTCCAACACAACCTTGGTTTCTTTCAGCGTTAGCGTATTACCCTCAATGGCGTTGGAATTGTATGTCCACGCCAAGACCAATTGTTCATGTAAACTTTTTACCGTATGTCGTGATAATGGTCGCAAGGCATCCAGTTGTTTTTTGAGCTGATCACATTGTTTAAACATGGTTATCTCCCTCTGTTTCAGAGTCCCAAAATACATCAGAAACCCAAGCATCATCAAACCCCAAGCGGCTTAATTCAATGTTGGAGCTTTTCATGCGTTCGTTAAGCCGTTCAATCCATTCTGAATTTGGAGCAATTTTTTCTAAGAACCAGTGCATCACTGCTGCGTGAGCTGCAAAAGTTTGCCGATTTTCTACTGGTATTCCCTTATCTTTTTTGGGAGATAAGGTAAGCCTGCGGCTATAAAGTCGGCTATGGTGGGCGCATAGGTTTCGCATATAGGTTAAGCTATGAAGCCACGATTGCATGGTATAAGGAGCAAGGTCAAACTGTTTGGAGATCGCTTTTCTATCACGGCTTATTTTCAAACCTTCATAAACACGCGACCACACACCAAGCGATAATACTTCGGCAATCATCCAGCTCGCTGGTAAGTCTGGCGTATGGTATGTGTCGTAATAATGTTGAATAAAGCGTTCTCGTTGCGCTTCTTTATCACTACCCATTTTAGCAGTGTGTTTGTTTGCTCGCTTAACTTCTGAAAGAAAATGAGCATACTTAAAACCATCCTTAAAAAGGGCAGCGTCCTGATACCAGTGAGAGCCATATTTATTTGCCATTTCATAAACAATCACAGTCCGCACTGCCACTTCAATGCGTTCAATAGCATCCATAACCCATAGGCGTAAATGCCGATCAAAAATATATAAGTCTAACAACTGATCAAAAGAAGCATCAGGCTTGTAGCGGTCGAGTCGTTGACCATCACTGCTGTATTGCTCCAAAGGAAGCCCATAACCAATCAAACGGTAATAACTGATGAAACGAAGATAATGCTCGGCACGAGCTTTATTAGGAATATTTAAGCCACGATTTTCCAGCTTTTCTATTTGTTCGCTGATGGTTGTGGCTTCTTTGTTAAAGGGAATTTT
>JAUZQL010000151.1 GCA_030950975.1 Mariprofundaceae bacterium
TTTCCGAATACGCCCATCGAAGGAGCTGAACTAATCGCAGATGCTTTGCGTCAACATGTTCAGGATTTACAATTAAAACATGATTATGCAACCGATGCAGGATGTGTGACCATTAGTATTGGTGTTGCTTGTATGCTTCCAAATGCTGAAAATAATGCCGAAGCTTTGTTGAAAGAAGCGGATGGTGGTTTGTATCTTGCCAAAGAAGAAGGTCGCAATCGTATCTATAGCAAGAAATTATCATGATATTCTAAAATTTAGACCAAAAAAATCCCGCCTGAAATACATCAGACGGGATTTAGAAAGAAAAGTTATATTTTAAGCCATATCTCTAACGTGTGCATTCAAACGAGACACACGACGTGATGCTTGACGTGTATGGATTAAGGATTTTCTGCCAGCGCGATCAAGCAAGGCAATAGCTGTTTTCAATGCAACATTTGCTGCGTCTTTCTCGCCTGCTTCAATTGCATTTTCTACTTTCTTGATTGCAGTACGCATGGTTGAACGCTGAGTACGGTTCAACGCGCGTTTTTTAAGATCTTGACGCGCACGCTTCAATGATGATACATGATTAGCCACTAATTCACCCCTTGTTAGCACATCTTTCCGATGTGAAACACTCAAAAATGAGCGGCGAAACGTAAAGAATAAAGAATAAATGTCAATCCTTTTGATTTTATTTCTATAGAAGTGAATACTTTACTGGACGAGGTGTTATCGATTTGATGCAATGCCGCCATGCTATCTTCTCATGCTTCTCCTTCGTGGCGCAAATGGTCACAGCACTTTTTATGGAATCAACCTCAAGCGCAAAGTAATGGTGTTTGGGTGCATGCGTGTTCACTTGGCGAAGTGGCTTCCATTGTTCCTCTCATTCAACATCTTCACGCACAAGGTCATCCTATTCACCTCACAGTGATTACACGAACAGGCTTTGAACACGCTTTAAAACAAGTGGGTGATATCGCAACAATTTCCTATTTACCGTGGGATTTACCCACATTGATGCGTCGTTTTGTCCAATCTTTGAAGCCAAAACTGTTATTGCTCACGGAAACTGAATTTTGGCCAGGTATGTTGAAGGCTTGTGCGAAACAAGGTGTCAAAGTGGTGGGTATCAATACACGTATTTCAGATCGTTCCTTTCCTAAATATTATGCCACACGGTTTTTTTGGCGACGTTGGCTCGCTTATGTGGATATGTTTTTACCCCAAAGTGATGTGGATGCGGAGCGTTTAATCGCGATGGGTGTCGATGCATCAAACATTCAAGTGGTGGGTAATTTAAAGTATGCAGTGACAGCGCCAAAGGTAAATGTTCAAGATTTGAGGCAACGTGTGGATGCAAGCGAGACACGCCCAATTGTGTTGGTGGCAAGTACCCATGATGATGAAGAACAAGGTATTCTAAAGATGTGGCAAGTTTGGCATCGACAACAGCCTGATATGTTGTTGGTGATTGTTCCTAGACATCCTGAACGTTTTGATGCGGTGGAAGCGATGATTGCCAACCAAGGGGTAAGCGTGGTGCGTTGGTCACAAGAGGCAAATACACAAGATGCGGATGTCTTGTTAGTGGATGCGATAGGTGTGTTGCAATCGCTTTATACCATTGCTGATATTGCCATCATTGGGGGAAGCTTAGTGCCTGTGGGTGGACATAACCCCTTAGAAGCGGCGGTTTGTGGACGTGGTGTGATCACGGGACCCTATATTCAAAACTTTCGAGAAATCATGCAAAATATGCAAAATAATAATGCGGCGATGGTTGTCAATGATGATGAAGAGCTTGAATCTTTGGTGACCACCCTGTTGTGCGAGCCTGAACAACTCCGCCGTTTACATGCCCATGCTGCTTTGTTAATGCAAAAAAATACGCAAGTGCTTGAGCGAGTATGTCATGTTGTTGAATCTCTTTTGTCTGAAACGAAATAATCCAAGATTCAACGTAGAAAGAAAATGAACGATATTTTAAGAAATAAGCTGTGAGATTTCTGGTAGTGAAATAAGCGATTCGGCTTGCTCAATTGAGAAATCCTTAAATGCTTCTGGAATGGCGGCGAAACGTTTACCTTCACGGTATACAATATACCAATGACGCATAATGGGAAAATCTTCCACATGGAGTACAACCAAGCGTTTGAGTGTTAATTCCATTTCAATCGTATGTAAAGATACAATACCCAAACCCAATTCGGCCATCACCGCTTGTTTTAACGCTTCAGATCGATTCATTTCCATGCCAGCAATCAGTTCAAGATTATGATGGGCAAAAAAACGTTCGGCGGCCATCCGTGTACCCGAATCGGGTTCGCGAACAATAAATGGCTCATCAGCCACCTCATGAAGCGGAATGGTCGAACGTGTTGCCAAAGGGTGCGAAGGTGCTGCAATGACAACCAAAGGGTTGCTCATAAAGGAAATTCCCAAGAGATGATGACCTTTGGGTGGCTGTCCCATAATCGCCATATCTGTAAGATTGTGTTCAACAGCATGCACCAAACCTGAACGGTTGCTGACATCCAAGGTAATCTTGACGTATGGATATTGACGTTTAAACGCAGCAATCAACTGCGGTGCAAAATAGTTGGCCGTTGAAGCCATCGTTAAATGCAGCTTCCCACGCTTTAATCCTTTCAAATCTTCTAAAACCGATTCGGCTTCATTGAGTTGCTGTTGAATATTTTCTGCATAATTTAAAAGTTCTTTTCCTGCTTCGGTGAGTGTTACAATTTTTCCTAAACGTTCAAACAAGGGTAATCCAGCCAAATCCTCCATGTTTTTCATTTGCATGGAAACAGCAGGTTGTGAGAGATAAAGTGCCTTGGCAGCATGGGTATAATTTTGATGTTTGGCGATTTCAGAAAAAACGCGAAGTTGTTTTAAAGTAAATGACATCGCTTAAAAGTATAAGAAAAACTGATACTTGTCATCATAAGCTTTGATTCGACATGATATAAAGCCCGTGTAAGCTTCGCATCGTCGGGAAAGGAACTTTTCCGAAACAATTCCTTAGGGAGGAACATCGAACATGGATCAATCGAATCGTTACGCTGATTTAAGCCTGAATGAAGCAGACTTAATTGCAGGTGGTAAGCATCTTCTTGTTGCCTATAAACTTATTCCAGCTAAAGGCTTCGGCTTTCTGGAAGTCGCTGCGCATATTGCGGCTGAATCTTCAACTGGTACCAATGTAGAAGTTTCTACAACTGATGATTTTACACGTGGTGTGGATGCATTGGTATATGACATTGATGAAACAGCGTTTGCTGATGGTAACAATGTTACAGGCGGCGGCTTGATGAAGGTTGCATACCCTGTTGAATTGTTTGATCCAAGCATTACTGATGGTGCCATTAATATTTCTCATTTATGGTCTTTAATCTTGGGTAACAACCAAGGCATGGGCGATCATGTTGGGCTTCGTATGCTCGATTTTATGGTGCCAGAATGCATGGTGAAACATTTTGATGGCCCTTCGGCGAATATCACGAATTTGTGGAGAGTGCTGGGTCGTCCTGAAGTGGATGGCGGTTATATCTCTGGTACGATTATTAAGCCTAAGTTGGGCTTGCGTCCTGAACCTTTTGCCAAAGCATGTTATGACTTCTGGCTTGGTGGAGATTTCATCAAGAATGATGAACCTCAAGCAAACCAACCTTTCTGCCCTATGAAAACAGTGATGCCTAAAATTGCAGAATCAATGGATCGTGCGCAACAAGAAACAGGTGAAGCGAAACTGTTCTCAGCCAATGCAACGGCCGATTTCCATGGTGAATGTATTGCACGTGGTGACTTTATCCTTGAATGCTTTGCTAAGTATGACAGTGCTGATCATGTTGCCTTCTTGATTGATGGCTTTGTATCTGGTCCTTCAGGCGTAAGTACAGCTCGTCGTGCATTCCCTGATACTTTCTTACACTTCCATCGTGCGGGTCATGGTGCGTTAACTTCTTATAAATCTCCAATGGGCATGGATCCATTGTGCTACATGAAACTCGTGCGTTTGATGGGTGCTTCAGGTATGCATACAGGCACCATGGGTTATGGAAAAATGGAAGGTCATGGCAAAGAAACTGTGCTTGCATATATGCTTGAACGTGATGAATGTATGGGTCATTATTACAATCAAAAATGGTATGGTATGAAAGCAACAACACCAATTCTTTCAGGTGGCATGAATGCATTGCGTCTACCAGGTTTCTTCGAAAACTTGGGACATGGCAACGTGATCAACACATGTGGTGGTGGTGCTTTTGGTCATATCGACAGCCCAGCTGCTGGTGGTCAATCCTTGAATCAAGCATACAATTGCTGGAAAGAAGGTGCAGATCCCATCGAATATGCGAAAACTCATAAAGAGTTTGCTCGTGCATTTGATTCATTCCCCGGTGATGCTGATAAGATTTATGGCACTGACTGGCGTGAAAAAATCGGTTCACATAAATAAACCGATACGTTTCAAGATGTTTGAAAAAGACCTCCACGCAAGTGGGGGTCTTTTTTTTGAGTGAGAATAAAAATATTTTCAACAGTCAACGATAAACATGGCTTTATCATAAGAAATATTGATGGATTCCATAAGAATTATAAGCATGTTATTTTTCATTTATTGTTTATCATCCGTCTCATAACTTTTTACAGGGGTCATTCATGAACGATCAAGCACAGTATAACATTAAGGAAAAGCCATTTTATCAGGCTCAAGCGGATGAAGTTGAGCTTTATGAAGCTGCTTATGCCGCACGTTTGCCTGTCATGGTCAAAGGCCCAACAGGTTGTGGTAAATCTCGTTTTGTTGAATATATGGCTTGGAAATTAAACAAACCCTTGATTACCGTGGCGTGTAATGAAGACATGACGGCATCGGATTTAGTGGGTCGTTATTTATTGGATGCCAATGGTACACGCTGGTTGGATGGTCCTTTAACCACTGCGGCACGAATGGGTGCGATTTGTTATTTGGATGAAATTGTTGAAGCCCGTCAAGATACAACCGTGGTCATTCATCCACTAACGGATCACCGTCGTACTTTGCCTTTGGATAAAAAAGGCGAATTAATTCAAGCCCATGAAGATTTCCAATTGGTTATTTCATATAACCCAGGCTATCAATCCTTGATGAAAGATTTGAAGCAATCAACCAAACAACGTTTTACAGGTTTTGAATTTGATTACCCATCTGAAGAAACTGAAACACGTCTTGTTGCTACTGAAACTGGTATTGATGCTGAATTGGCGAAAAAGCTGGTTCAAATCGGTGGTGCAGCGCGTAACTTGAAAGGTCATGGCTTGGATGAAGGCATTTCAACGCGCTTGTTGACCTATGCTGCAACGCTTATCAAAGGTGGTGTTGAATCTAAGGCTGCATGTCGCATGGCGATGGTGCGTCCGATTACCGATGATGCGGATATTCGTAAAACATTAGACCACGCGATTGATACGATTTTTGCTTAAGTCATGACAGATTCCACTATCACAGGGGACATTGTAGAGCGTTCCGCTAGGGCGCAAGCCTATTGGGAACAGCTCAATTGTAAGTTTAAAGATGCGGATCGTGTCTTTGATGGCTGCATTGCGGATGCCAAAAGCACACTGACTGATGCAGGTATCGATGCATATATTGAGAATGCCCGCTTCTTAGGGAAAATGGGGCGTGGTGCTGAACCGTTATTGGTTTATTTGGAAGAAGCGCCAACCATTGCTTCGATTGCGGGTGAAGAAATTTTACCTGAAATTAAAGATTTTGCGTATTATCTTTCGAAAAATACCAATTTTAAAGCGATTGTGCCATTTTTGCAGACGTTAGCTGCGGTGACGCGTCGCTTACAAACCCGTGAGCTTTTACATCATTATTTCGATTTACTGAAAGATATGATTGAGCAGACAACCTTGTCAGTGCATGGGCATCATACAAC
>JAUZQL010000152.1 GCA_030950975.1 Mariprofundaceae bacterium
CATTGCTTATCTTGAGAAACAACCATCATATCAGGGTGATGGTTATGCCATGCAGAAAGCGAATGAGAAGTCCAAGCAGGGTTAAGTTGAATACCTGTGGGATTTAATGTGCACGATGTCAGTGATAAGAAAACAAGGAAGCAATAGATGGTGCGTTTCATGACGTTCCCTTCAAATAATTATCGATTTCAGGCATGTTTAACATGGCGATGATTTTTTCATTGGCTTTGGGCATCGGGTAATCATGGAGTTGTTCACGTTTGATCCAGATAGGTTCTGATTCAGGCTTGAAATTGAGAGCATCATCACACTGGCAGACAAAGATGATAAATTGCAAGGAACATTGCTCATAAACATACGATGTTTTGCCTAAATGCCGCCAACGCTTGCCTTGTAAGCCAGTTTCTTCTTTCAATTCACGAACAGCGGCTTGTAAAGGCATTTCATCAGCGTCCACTTTGCCTCCAGGTAAAGACCAAAGACCAGCGCCATGAGCATCGGGTTTACGTTTCAGCAATAGCATATCTTGCTTGAGGTTGAAACAAGCGATTAAAACAATGAGTTGGACTTCTTTAGCTTCGGTATTCGGCATTGATGACAATGTATTCATGGGTTAAATCGCCAGTCCAAATAGTGGCTTCAGCCTCACCTAAACCCAAATCAACATGCAGCGTAAACTCGGATTGTTTAAAGACGTTCATGCCATCTTCATCGCGGTAATCAGGGTGTAAATTGCCATCTTCAAGCATCAGCACATCATCGGCTTTGAGTGTGAGTTTATTGCGATCTATGGCAATATCAGTATTGCCAATGGCCATTAAAATACGTCCCCAGTTGGCATCAGAACCAGCAAACGCAGTCTTCACCAAAGGCGATACAGCAATCGCACGACCAACGGTGCGGGCATCTTTTTCTGTTTTTGCGCCCGTCACTTGAATGCTTACGAATTTGCTGACACCTTCACCATCGCGCGTAATCAGTTGTGCTAATTCAATGCAAAGTTCGGTCAGGGCTTGTTCAAATTCAGAGGTATCCTCTAAAGCTGCATGACCCAAACCAATACCGCTGGAAAGAAGGTATAAAGTATCATTGGTAGAGGTATCACCATCCACACTAATGCAGTTAAACGAACGATCGACGACACGTTTCAGTATAGCTTGTAATTGTTCATGGTTAAGCGGCGCATCAGTCGCAACAAAAGATAACATGGTTGCCATATTCGGATGAATCATACCGCTGCCTTTGGAGATACCAGTTATGGTGTAATCACCGACTTTTTTCGATGCCCATTTGGCAAAGGTATCGGTGGTACGAATCGCATGTGCGGCATCTTGCCAGTGCTTTGCATCAAGCTTGTTGGTGATTTTATCCATACCTGCGGCAATGCGATCAATCGGAAAAGCTTCGCCAATCACCCCTGTTGAAGCGGATAGGACTTGGCTTGCATCACAACTCGCTGCTTTGGCAGCCAAAGCAATCAGTTCTTCGGCCCAAACACGTTCCATTTCGCCCACACCAGCATTGGCATTGCCAGCATTAGCAATAATGCAGCGGATATGTTCGCCATGCTTGAATATGGCTTCTTCACCCAAATCAACACAGGCAGCCCGAAACGTATTTTGTGTAAAAACGCCAGCAGCATGTGCAGGAACATCAGCAAGAATAAGTGTTAAATCTTGACGTGTGCCGATTAAATCAGCGGATTTTACACCGCATGATGCTGTGGCTAATCGAAAACCAGGGACAGAAAGTGGCAGTGATAATTGAGGAGGATTGACGGCCATGATTTATCGTTTTCCGTGACACTGTTTATATTTTTTACCCGAACCGCATGGGCAAGGTTCATTGCGCCCCACTTTAGGGTATTTGCGTTTGAAGGTTTGCACTGGTTCTTCTGCTTGCTCACGATTATAAACGATTTGCTCTTGCTCAGGTTCGGGCGCAACTTCTTCTTGTTCTTCGACTTGGACATTATAAAGGGTGCGCATGGTTTTTTCACGCACTTCACTCAACATTTTTTCAAACAATTCAAAGGATTCACGTTTGTATTCTTGAATCGGTTGTTTTTGAGCATAACCACGTAAACCAACACTTTGACGCAAGTGATCCATAGCCAATAAGTGATCTTTCCAATGATGATCCAAGACTTGAAGAATCAACCATTTTTCAAAACCACGCATTTGTTCTTCACCTGTTAAGGCTTCTTTGGTTTCCAGAAAAAGATGCATCAAAGATAAGATTTTTTGTGTCGCATCTTCGGCATGATTCACATCTTCATCGTTGAGCATGGTATCCACATCCACGTCCATGCCCAAACGCTCAAGCAATGCCGCTTGAAGACCTTTATGATCCCATTCATCAGGGCGACCTGATAAAAACTCTTTACTAAGACGTTCTGCAAAATCTTCCGACATATCTTCAATGACATCATGCACGGAGTCTGCTTCCAACAATTCACGGCGTTGTTCATAAATCACTTCACGCTGTTTGTTCATCACATCATCATATTCCAACAACTGTTTGCGAATATCGAAGTTGCGCCCTTCCACTTTTTTCTGTGAATTTTCAATGGCTTTGCTGACCCAAGGGTGTTCAATGGCTTCACCTTTTTCAAAACCCATTTTGGTGAGCATGGATTGCATTTTTTCGCCACCAAAGATGCGCATCAAATCATCTTCTAAGGACAAGTAAAAGCGTGTTAACCCTGGATCACCTTGACGACCTGCACGTCCACGCAATTGATTATCAATACGGCGTGATTCATGCCGTTCTGTCCCTAAAATATGCAAACCGCCTGCAGCAACGACTTCAATATGTTCCGCATCACATTGTTGGCGAATCGCTTCTTCACGTGTTGTGCGTTCTTCATCGGATAATTTTGCAGGTAGTTGGGCAATCATCATGCTGGGGTTACCACCCAACATAATATCGGTACCACGACCAGCCATATTGGTGGCAATGGTCACCGCATCCTTACGCCCTGCTTGAGCGACGATTTCTGCTTCACGTTCATGCTGTTTGGCATTCAAGACTTCATGTGGCACATCCATTTTTTTCAACATATCTGATAAGGCTTCTGACTTATCAATGGATGTTGTACCAACAAGAATAGGGGCATGGGTCGCATGCGTTTTTGCAATATCTTTGGCAATAGCTTCATACTTATCTTCGGTATCACGGAAAATAAGGTCGGGCATATCTTTACGAACCATGGGGCGGTTAGTAGGAACAATCACCACCTCTAAGCCATAAATTTTATGAAATTCTTCGGCTTCGGTATCGGCAGTCCCTGTCATACCTGCCAAGACATCATACATGCGGAAGTAGTTTTGAAAGGTGACGGATGCCAATGTTTGATTCTCAGGTTGAACGGTTACACCTTCTTTGGATTCCAAGGCTTGATGTTGACCATCGGAATAACGACGACCGGGCATCATGCGTCCTGTGAACTCATCAATAATAATGACTTCACCATTACGAACAATATAATCTATTTCACGCGAAAAAAGGGTGTGAGCACGCAAACATTGGGTAATGGCGTGATTTAGATTGACATTTTCAGGGTCATACAAATTCCCACCTTTGAGTAAACCCGCATCAATACAAAGTTTTTCGACATGTTCCATGCCATTTTCGGTGAATGAAACGGCTTTATCCTGCTCATCTTTTTCGTAATCTGCTTCATCCAATTGTTGAATAATGGCATTAGCTTGACCATACAGCTCTGTCGCTTGTTCAGCAGGCCCTGAAATAATCAATGGCGTACGTGCTTCATCGACTAAAATCGAATCCACTTCATCGACAATGGCAAAGGCATAATCACGTTGTACCAATTCTTCATGACTGAAAGCCATATTATCGCGCAAATAATCAAAACCAAACTCATTGTTTGTACCATAAGTAATATCGGAAGCGTAAGCAGCTTTGCGTTCTTCATGCGTAATACCAGCCACAATCACGCCCGTAGTCAGCCCTAAGAAACTATAAAGTTCGCCCATTTGCTTTGCATCACGACTGGCAAGGTAATCATTCACCGTAACCACATGAGAACCTTTACCTGCCAAAGCATGTAAATAAACAGCCAAGGTTGCGGTTAAGGTTTTACCTTCACCTGTTTTCATTTCAGCAATTTTGCCTTCATGCAAGATAATTCCACCCACCAATTGTGAGTCAAAGTGACGCATCCCCATCACACGTTTGCTTGCTTCACGACATACCGCAAACGCTTCAGGCAATAAGTCATCCAAGGATTCGCCAGCCTTTAATCGCTCACGAAATGCTTCAGTTTTAGCCGCAAGTTCGGTTTCTGATAGATCTTGCATATGTGCTTCTAATGCATTGATTTTTTCTACAATGGGGGTGTAAAGCTTAAGAATACGGTCGTTACGACTGCCAAAAATCTTGGTTAAGAATGAAAACATGGGGATGAGGCTCCAAAAATGACAAAATAGCTTCATATAACACGGTTTTAAGTGTGTATCAATAAAAACGCTGCGATTGTAACGATGACTTTACGGATGTCATCCCGTAGTCTCTGAATCGGAAATCGAGAAAGAACATTCATATTTTCTCATAGCTCCCCTCGTAAAAGATTTCAGGGAAAA
>JAUZQL010000153.1 GCA_030950975.1 Mariprofundaceae bacterium
ATGCAGAAACGCCTGATTCATGCCCGACACTCTTTTTATCTTCACCCGATTCCGTCGTTAACATCACAATCGGCGTCGAGCCTTGTACTTGTTTTTTCAATACATCTAATAAACGTTTATCTGCCGTTTGAGACCATACTGAATCGTTCATAATTTCCCCCTCCACCACATCGTCTTGCACCAAAAGACAAGGCTCTGTCGCATCCTTTTCCACACTTACTTCTTCCACTTCTTCCACTTCTTCCACTTCTTCCACTTCTTCCACTTCCAACACACCACGGCGGCAAAAGAGCAAATGCATCGTCTGTATGGGGACATCCAGTTCCGTCACGGGTGAGCCTGCTAATAAATGCATACGACTACCTGTTTCATCTTGTGGCTGCGGAAAAGCACGATCCAAAAGACCAAAAACAGTTCCACCATCCTCATCCACTTCAGGCATCACATACGCCATCAACATCCAACCACGCGCCAAAGCTTCTTGATAAATAGGTAGCCAATCCATACCCGCAGAGACTTCTATCAAACGTGTGGTAAGCACATCTTCCACCAAGACAGCATCGCCCAACATTGCATCCATAAACGCATAATTTTTTTCATCTTGTAAGGATGCTTCGGGATAAAGGTTATGCCTTGTTTGAGTAAGCAACTGCCTTGCCATAAAGGTATCATGAAATGCATCAGGAGAACCGACATCTACTTCTAACAAGGGATAATTCATGCCTGCCATTTCAAAACTGGCAACATTGTCGCCATTTCTTGGTAGAATCATCAATTTAGGTGGTGTCCACCATTTCACTTGTTGTTTCCGCGCTGTCAGCAATCGAGCAACTTCATGAAACCATAATTCCAACAATGAATCTTCACTATCCCCTTCACGTTCTTCAGGATAAAACATCATCACTTTACAGCCACGCAATAACCCCATCCATGCTTCTGAATCCAAACCATCCCACGGGTAAACCGATACTTTCAATTCACACTTGCATTGTTCTTTTGCCCGTTCACAAGCAGCTTTTAAACGACGCAATTGATCTGCAAGTTCATCAGGTTCATTCGTACTAAATACATGCAGTGTCAGTTGATGATGTTTGAGTGCCATCTCCTCAATCATGGCTGGTAAACCTGCATGCCAGCCCATAAAGAACATGGCTAAATTCCAAGTTTCAGGCCAAACAAATTGTTTTAGTGCATGTTCTTTTGATGGTAAAACAGCATCGTCCAAAGCTGATTCTAACATACCTGACCACAATAAAGTATCACCACCTAAACCCACCACATCAACAAAATGACCGCTTGTTTTGCCGTGTACCAAATCACTAAACAAGACAAATGAGCCATCTTCACGCCGTCCAGCCAAAAGATTGACACCTTGGCTAAAACATTGCGTCAACCAAACATTCAAAGCCTGTTTTTTATCCCCGACCCAAACCTCAGGCATGCCCTGCCCAACCTTCACATCAAATGTCCAAGCATGGGTATAAAGCCCTGTTTCACCGCCTACAGCATCCAACAAACGTATGCCCAATTCTGGCATCCAAGCACAATGGTGCATTTGATAGAGCATTCGTGCTGTCACTGCAGATGAATCCAAGACTTTCAAACCCATTGAATCCGTGTACATATTGTTCAATTTATCAGACATCGTGGTTTCCGATACCAAGACACCGGGGACACCAAAATTACGCACCAAATGATGAACATCTACCAGATGTTCATCCTCTTTTTTACGAAAAAGAATGATATTTTCGACCCCTGAAAGATGGAAATGTTCGGCTAAATTACGGCTACCCGTATCCACTTCACGCACAGACAACCAGCTTCCCACGCTTCTCGCACCCTGAATTGCTTCATCATGAAAAATCCAGACGGATGCAAAACTTTGTCGCATACGTGAAAACATCGCATCCAAGCGTTTCAACACGCCATAAGATTGTTCATTCCAACCCGCAATAATCAAACGTTCACGGGCTGAAAGTGGGCTGTTGCTCAACTCTCGCAACATATAGTGCATCACATTAGAACCTAGACTGACCACCAAAGCGAAGAAAAACACACCAGAAAGCACCAAAATAATGGTTAAACCGACCAACCAAGGTGAAAAGGCTTCGGTAGTCGCAGCACCCGGATCGACCATCAAACGAAACACATAAAGTATCACCTGCACAGGCACATAATCTTGCCCATTGGTGACCCCATCATCATTGATGTCCATCTGTGGATATAGATAAATAACCGACAAGCCACCCATCATCATCATGGCTACCATCATCCCTGCCAACATACTGGTTTCACTGCGTACTTCTTGCATGGCTGAAACACGTTTGGCTGCTAAGGAAATATTCCCCAAAGGATTGAGCATCACTAAAAAACGTATGGCTCGCACTGCTGCCCAATACACTGAAAGTCCAGGTATCAAACCCAATAAAACCACACTCGACATGCCATCAAGCAAGACAAACGCAATTTCAGCGTTTTTACGTCCGCCCTTAGGTAACACCTTGCCAATGGAATAAGCACGGCACGCCGCTTCTAAAATAAGCAATACACCCATGTAAAGCGCAATAGACGGCACAGCAATCGCTAAACCTGTCATGCCAATCACCAATAAAGCAAAGGGTAATGAATAAATAAACGTATCAAATGTGAGGAAAGCAAAAATACGCAGCATACGCAGCATATACATACCACGAAATAGCCGTGCGATACGCAAATAAACAGCCTGTTCCAATATGTTTACAGGAATAAACAAGGCTGAAAGAAGGCTTAATGTTGCCAAGCCATCCAACATGAGAAAAACAAATTCAGTGCGGTTACGAAAATGATTTTCCTTCTGTAAGCAAAAACGCAACACCCATTCAGTAGAAAAAAACAATGCCAAAGGCGCAAGCACAAACCAATAACGTTCAAACATGCACAAACCCAGTGCCGCCATAATCAACATGGCATAACGAGGGTGTGAAAACACACGCTCTCCTAATAAAAGCCACTCACGGCGTGAATGTTCACCTGATAAATATTTTTTCCATCTGGCTTTTTCAAACTCACCAGAGCTATCCAAAGCTACCGTATCCTGTTCGTTGTTACTGATAGTTTCATCGCTTGGATGTGATTTGTTTGCCATATACATCACCTTCAAAGCAAAAGAACGACATGTTTTCATGACATCAGAAAGCTTTGATAAAACCGTTGGCTTAGTTGGGGTACTAATCATACTGATGGGAGTAGATGATAATTCATCCGTTAAAACCTGTGCGACACCGTCCATCTCCTCAGCATAGACCCTTGTCTTCACCGTGCATGATGAAGACAAGGGTACTGCTCTTGGAGGAACTTCTGAGTGTTTTACTGGTGCCGCAAGGAGGCTAAAAAACTCAAAACCTGCGTTTGCAAGTTTTCACTTTGAGAACGTATCGAACCTGATGCTGCCAATACATTACCTGCCGCATCACCCGTTTCAGAAGATGCTTTGATCACTTGATCAATCGCTTCCGTTACCCGATGTGTCGCATCTGATGCATATTGCACGCTTTGTGCAATTTCACGCGTCGCATCATTTTGTTCTTCCGTGGCTGATGAAATCGCCCGATTGATTTCATTCATACGTTTGATGGTGTCACCAATATGACCAATGGCTTTCGCAGCACCGTCACTTTCTGTTTGAATGGCAGAGATTTGACCTGCAATACGTTCTGTCGCTTGTGCTGTTTGGTTGGCAAGTTCTTTGACTTCTCCTGCCACCACTGCAAAGCCTCGCCCTGCATCTCCAGCTCGTGCAGCTTCAATACTGGCATTCAATGCTAACAGGTTGGTTTGTTCGGCAATATCCGTAATCACCCGAACCACTTCACCTATTTCTTGAGATACACTGGAAAGTTTCGATACATTATCATTGGTACTCACCGCTTCATCGACGGCTTGATCCGACATCGCCACAGCTTCTTGCACTTGGCGGGTAATTTCAGCAATAGAAGCTGTCAATTCTTCCGCTGCTGATGCGACTGTCATCACATTTTCATTCGCTTCCATCGCACTGGTCGAGACATTGCCTGCTTGATGAGTGGCTTGTTCTGCCATACTACTCATACCTTCACTGGCTGATTCCATTTGTGTAGATGCAGCAATTTGTTCTTCCACCATCGACGCAATATTGCTTTCAAAACTACGCGCCAATTCATTGCTTTCGGTTACATCTGACCATGACACCATAATGGCTTCCCAATCCCCTTGCTGATTATCAATAGCAAATGCCGAAAATTGAATACTTCGTTCTGCAAGCTCAAAATGCGCTGTGGCAGGTAGATTGCCTTTGCTGGATAAGAAATTGCGTTGATGTGCAGGATTTTTATGGAAAATATCAATACATTGCCCAACAATTTGATCCGCTGTACAAGGTAATGCTGATTGAATAGATCGAAATAACTGCAAGGCAGCAGGGTTCATATAATTCACCACCAAGGTATGACGGTCTGCAATCATGGTGGCTTGTGGACTTGCTTCCACAACACGTTTCAATTGCTCAGCTTCTTTACTTTTATCTTGAAGAATGGCTAAAGATTCGATCATTTCACCAATTTCCCCACCCTGTTTACCCTCAACAGGCACGATAATACCCCGTTCCAATTCATCCAATGCTTCCGATACTTGACGAATAGGTGTCGCAACACTGCGCGCAATCACTAGCAATAAAGTTATCGTAATCACAAACACCAATAGCATCAAAGACCAATAATATATTGGCATGGTTTTCATAATGTCTTTATATGACGCATCCACACCATCTATTTCTTGACCAAAGCTATGATCAAGCTTTTCAAGGCTTCCTAGAAGATCATCTTGATAGATACGTTGATCCTCTTGATTCTTTTTTAACAATTCTAAATCCAATTCGGCGTAAGCAAGGAAATCTTCTAAATAAACATCCATCGCCTTGGCAATATCTTTCTTATCACGCGGATTGATATTGCTTTTTTCCAAGAGCTTAGAAAAATGTTCCATTTCATCTTTTTGTTCACTTAAATATTTCTTATGATGACGCAACATAAAATCTTTTTCATGCCGTCTTAGCATCAACATCGATACCATTAAATCATCTTGTTTAATGCTTGCGATTCGATGTTCTGCCCGATGAACTGAATCACGCAATGCGCCGCGCAAGCCTAGTTTTTCAGTCAAACCTAATTTTTCACGGATTTCAATCATCAAACGTGCTTCAGAATCAAAACGCTGCATCGATTCCGATAATGCTTTTGCTTGATCTTTCAGTGCTGCATTAGGAAGAGCATTCGCTAAAACAGTAATCTGTTCATCATTTGACTTGGAAAGTGTTTGATATTTATTTTCTTCTTTTTTATCCGAAAGATACAAAAACGCTTGAAAAGCATGGTATTCTTCAGGAATAGAAGCCGCTAAGCCATCTAACACTTCCATCAGTTTCCCCGATTGATATTCTTGTGTAGATGCCACTTGTAATTTACTCACCATCACTTGATGTGCAACACCTGATGCCAACAAGCCCAACATAGCAATCGTGCCCAATACCAACATGCGTTGCATAATGCTAAATTGTTTGAGATTTAAGATTTTCATACTTACTTCCCCCCTCTTTTAATGATTGTGATTCAATGAGATTTCTCATCATTTTTTACATTCAAAAGAGAGTAAGCAAAAGAAGTACCAATTTTATAAACTGAAAGTATGAGTGTGTAGGATGCACTCATAACCTGATGTTACACATACCATCATTCACATGGGCTTTTAATCGGTTTTCAGAGATGACGATTTTCTGTGTTCATTACTCTGGAAGTGCGGCTTTAGCTGCGCCGAATGAAGTATCAGGGCGTGGCTAAAGCCACACTTCCAAAACATGTCGAATTTAGAACCTAAGAGCATAGGATGATGCATCTTTCATCAAAGTGCGTAACATCAGTTTATAAGATGCACAACTAACGAGGGGAAGGGAAATGCAAAAAGAAATTTTACGTTTGAAAGAAGAAGTTAAGCAATTAAAAGTTGAAAACCAAGATCTTTTAAGTATTTTTAATCATATGCCCGATACTTATTATCGCGCAGATGCCAAAGGTGTTATTCTCAAAGTTTCAGCATCAGCAGAATCCTTGATGCAATGCAAAACGAAAGATTTATTAGGCAAAAAACTTAGTGATTTTTATGTTGATGCGAATGGACGAAATAAATTCTTAAAAGAATTAGCAAATGCAAAAGGTTTTTTACATCATCATCAACATCAAGTGCGCCGTATGGATGGCAAAATCATTTGGTTATCAACAAAT
>JAUZQL010000154.1 GCA_030950975.1 Mariprofundaceae bacterium
TGGCACCTTGTTGACCACAACGGTGGCGATGGCGATTGCCTTACCTATCAGCTTTGGCATTGCATTATTTTTAGCAGAAATTTCACCCTATTGGATGCGCACACCTGTTGGAACAGCGATTGAGTTGTTGGCTGCGATTCCTAGTATTGTTTATGGTATGTGGGGTTTATTTGTGATTGTGCCGATTATGGCATCATCCATTGAGCCTTGGATGTACGAACATTTAAGTTTTATTCCCCTATTTTCATCACCTCCCTTGGGTATTGGTATCTTAACAGCGGGTTTGGTTTTGGCGCTGATGGTCATTCCTTTTATTGCCGCGATTACCCGAGATGTATTTTTGATGTGTCCGCAGAATTTAAAAGAAGCGGCTTATGGTTTGGGTGCAACCAAATGGGAAGTCGTGCGTGATGTGATGATTCCTTATGGCATCAAAGGCATTGTGGGTGGTATATTTTTGGGTTTAGGTCGTGCTTTAGGCGAGACGATGGCGGTTACGTTTGTGATTGGGAATGCTTATCACTTATCATGGTCATTGTTGGCACCGGGTAACTCGATTGCTTCAACCTTGGCGAATGAATTTACCGAAGCCGATGGTGAATTATATACATCATCCTTGATTGAGTTGGGCTTAGTGTTGTTCCTGATTACATTTATTGTGTTGAGTCTGGCTCAATTTTGGTTGCATACTGGCAACAAGAAGCGAGGTGCCTGATATGTTTCAATCGCGTGTAGCACGCCGTCAATGGATGAACCAGCTAGTATTGATACTCTCTACGGGGGCTGCAATACTGGGTATCATCATGCTTGTTTGGATTCTTGGTGATGTCACTGTTCGAGGCTTCCAAGCGGTCAACTGGAATTTCTTTACTGAATTGCCTGCGCCTCCAGGTGAATTGGGTGGTGGTTTGGCAAATGCCATCGTCGGTACCGTATTGATGACAGTGTTTGCTGCTTTGATTGCTGTTCCTGTAGGTGTGATGGCAGGAACCTATTTATCTGAATTTGGACAGCACAATTTATTTGGTCGTTTGGTTCGCTCTTTATCCGATATTCTTGTCTCTGCACCTTCGATTGTGGTCGGTGTGTTTGTTTATTTAGTCATGGTCAAGACAATGGGGCATTTTTCAGGTTGGGCAGGGGCAATTTCGCTGGCAATTTTGATGTTACCTGTGGTTATTCGTACCACCGAAGAAATGTTGAGAATGGTTCCCAGTGAAATGCGCGAAGCTGCCTTGGCATTGGGTGCGCCGTATTGGAAAGTCATGGTATATGTGGTGTTTCGTGCCGCTAAAGATGGTATGATTACA
>JAUZQL010000155.1 GCA_030950975.1 Mariprofundaceae bacterium
TGTTATGTTTTGATGTGGCTAATCGGCAAATGTGTAAACAAGTTTTAGAACAGTTCATCAAGGAATATGGTGGCTTTGATATCGTGGTGAATAATGCGGGGATCACGCGTGATGCGCCTTTCCCCGGGATGGAAGATGAGCAGTGGGATGATGTGCTGCAAACTTGTTTGGGTGGTTTTTACAATGTCTGCCGACCTTTGGTGATGCCAATGATTCGTAAACGTTGGGGGCGTATTGTGAATATGGTATCGATTGCTGCCTTACATGGTAATCGCGGACAAAGTAATTATGCCGCAGCTAAAGCGGGTGTCATCGGTGCAAGTAAATCACTGGCAAGAGAAGTCGCTTCGCGTGGGATATGTGTGAACGCAGTGGCTCCTGGTTTTATTGATACAGAGATGACAGAAGCGATTTCAAAAGAGCATATTAAGCAAGTAGTGCCGATGGGTAGGGCTGGAAGTGTTGAAGAAGTGGCTGAAGTGGTGGCTTTTTTATGTTCTGATTCAGCATCGTATATCACGGGTGAAGTGATTAATGTTAGTGGTGGGATTATTTAAGTATGAGGGAGCAAACGTGAACGTGGCAACTGAATTTGATTATGATGTGATTGTGGCAGGTGGTGGTCCAGCGGGAGCGACGGCATCGACCTTACTCGCACAACAAGGGCATAAAGTTTTATTGATTGATCGCGATCAACACCCTCGTTTTCATATTGGTGAATCGATGTTGCCGATGAGTGAACCTGTCTTTAAGCGACTTGGTGTGGATTGGCAAAAAGGGCAATATCAGCCCAAGCATGGCGCAGAGTTTATTGATGAAGCGGAAGGTTTACGCATTCGCTTTCCTCTTGCCAGTCAGCATCAGCCTTATCAGGTAGAGCGGGCTAAATTTGATCATATGATGTTAGAGAATGCCGCTAGTCAAGGTGTCGATGTTCATCAGATGGAAGTGGTGAAAGAAACTCAATGTGATGAATCTGGTGTGTTCATTCGTACCGATAAAACAAACTATTCGGCAAGATATTTGATTGATGCAACAGGGCGAAGTGCCATGATGGGTCGTCGAAACCAATCGATTCAACGCATTGATAATTTAGGCAAGTTTTCTTTTTATACACATTATCGTTCCGTGAATGCGGATGCTGCTAACAGCCTATTTGAAACAGGTGATGTCAAAATTCTTATTGTGGATATAGGTTGGATTTGGATTATTCCAATGTCTGGAAGGCGGCTGAGTGTCGGCTTAGTGGTACAGAAGGATATTGCCCTGAGTGCTCGAAAACCGATGCTATTTGAAAAGTATTTAAGCGAATCCGCATTGTTGATGGCAGCTTTACAAGGTGCAGAGCGTGAATTTGATGTGAAAGCGGAAGCTGACTTTAGTTTTGTCAATCAATCGCGTCATGGGCTGCGTTATGCTTGTTGCGGTGATGCAGCGGGTTTTCTTGACCCTGTATTTTCATCAGGGGTCTTTCTCGCCGTTAAAACAGCGGAAGCCGTTGCCGATTGCCTTCATATAGCCTTGTTGGAAGGTACTGAAGGCAATGTTGATTTACATGTTGCTGGTGATGCGGATTACGCATTGGGATTTAATTCGATGCGCATGTTTGTCGAACGTTTTTATCATGCCCGTTTGGTGCATAATTTATTTTCAGTGTCAGAGCGTAGTGACGCGTTGAAAGAAGATATTTTAGGTCTATTGGGTGGTGATTTATGGACGGGAAGCAATGATTTTCAGAAGAAACTATTAAACAGTCGGCAAGCCCAACAATTAGGCATCGCTGATTAAGTATGAACGTATCGTCATGCTCGAGTTCTCTTATCGAGCATCTAATCCTTAGGCAAGTCTGATGGTGATGTCATCGCAGCCCGAATACGTTTTAACCCTTCACCCGCTGGTTTTTCATAAATTCTACCTGCAAATATGTCTAAGAATTCATCGGCATAACGCTGATGTGCCATGTTAGCAAAGCCCCAAGGATGTGCCCAAAAATAGGATAACATATCTTGAATGACATCTTGGGCTTGTGTGGTGATTTGCATATATTGAGCATGTGTTGCTTGCCATGTTTCAGGCTCGTTTTGAGAGCATTTTAGAATAGCTTTCACAGCATATTCTGCTTCAACAACAGCAAACTGTACGCCAAACGAAAAAATAGGATCAATGAAACGATGACTATCACCCACACAAAAAAGACCATTGTTAGCATATTGATCCATTGAAAAAGAATAATTGGAAATGGCGCGCGTTTTTCCAACATGTTGAATATTTTTCACACGCAAGTTTAAAGGCTCACTAAAAGAGCCAAGCTTACTTTCGAAGAAATCATCCATGCTTAAATCGCTTTTTTTGAAATCTTCAACGGGAAGAACTAAGCCAATGCTTGTTCGTGTATCACTTAAAGGAATCATCCAAATCCATTCATGGTTTTTACGGTGAAAAATTAAGGTGTCATGCTGATCGATGTCTTGATGTTGAACACCTTCAAACTGAGAAAAAAACGCGATTTGATGCGCATAATCACCACTTTTAATAGGCCCCAAAAGCCCTTGTTTTTGCAAGAAACGTTGTTGTCCACTGGCATCAATAACAAAGCGTGATTCGAGATGTTTTGTAGCTTCTGATGTTTGAATGGACAGCCGCCAAAGATTCTGCTTTCGCTCAATCGTATCAACTCGAGCAAGGATATGTTGTGCCCCTCGCTTAACAGCTTCATTGAGCATCATCTGATCAAATGCCGAACGTTTCACTTGCCAAGCATCCCCAGCTCCAACATAAAAACTATTTTCGGGGTGTTGAGAAAATATACGCACACCTTTTTTGCGTGGTGGCATGAGTTCTTTAAGCTGTTTTTCCAATCCAAGTCGATTCAAAGCATCAACACATTCGGTGGTTAACGATTCGCCAATGTGAAAACGTGGAAAATCCTCAGCTTCAATGATAATGGGTTGAAAACCTTCTTTAAGACAGTTCATGGCGCAAGCA
>JAUZQL010000156.1 GCA_030950975.1 Mariprofundaceae bacterium
GAGAGCAAGCTATTTAAGTAAGCAAATCAGCTTGAATACACTATGGATGCGAGTGATATCACGAAAGCTGATTTTGTGGTGGTGGCAGTGCCAACACCTGTAAAATTAATGATGGTATGGGTAAGTTTATTGCTGAAAAAACAATCAAACAAATGATTGAGTCCGATTGCAACATTAAAGATGCTAAGGTGTTGCTGCTAGGGCTGACGTTTAAAGAGAATTGCGAAGATTTAAGAAATTCACGCGTGGTTGATGTGATTCAAGAGCTTGAAGCTTATGGTGTAGATGTCGTTGTTTTCGACCCAGTAGCATGAAAGCCTTATTTGCCAAAGAGAAATTTGATAAAGTGGTGAATTTGGCAGCTCAAGCAGGAGTACGTTCAAGTTCTGTTGAATTGATGGATTACATTCAGGCCATTGAAAAAGCATTGGGCATGGTTGCCAAGAAAAACTTCATGCCGATGCAAGCTGGTGATGTGGTGGCGACGTATGCAGATGTGCAAGATTTAATGAAGGATGTTGGTTTTAAGCCAAGTACGACGGTGGAAGATGGTATAAAATATTTCGTCGATTGGTATCGAATGTATTATCAGCTATGAATGAGTTGATCCATGCGTCTTACTGAACAGCAACAACAAGCCATTTGTAAAGCAGCTAAAAAACACTTTGGTGATGATGTGCATGTTGTTTTGTTTGGCTCGCGAGTAAGTGATGAAAAAAAAGGCGGGGATATTGATTTATACATTGAAACGGAGATGCAAGAGACCGCAAAACTGGTCGATGCAAAATTGCATTTTCTAGTGGATTTACATCTGCCTCTCGGCGAGCAAAAGATTGACGTGGTGTTGAATACTGGGCATGTAACAAACATGCCGATTCATCGTATTGCCAAAGAAACTGGAGTGAGTTTGTTATGATGATGTATGTGGAAGTCTTGAAAATATGTGATCGACATGCAGAACGCTTGCAATGGGCAATGCACGAAATGCAAGGACGATTACCTTTTGATGCGCATGTATTAGGTGAATTATCGGGCATAGAATTGGCTATTCTTGATCAGTTTACAGCACGTTTTTCAAAACTTCAGGATATGATGGGAGCAAAGCTGTTTCCAGTGATATTGGAACTAACGAAAGAGCAGGGTGAATTATCTGGTTTCATCGATAAACTGAATAGACTAGAAAAGAACGGTGTCATTGCTTCAGCTCATGATTGGTTGATATTGGCAGAAATGCGGAACTCTTTTTCACATGAATATCCTGATGAACCTGAAATCCAAGCCTCACTTTTGAATAAGTCATTTGTGCTTGCAAATGAATTATTGGCAACATTGGATGATGTTAAAAGTTATGCGAATCGTTATGTATCTGAGGGCTGATTTTACTTGAATGCAAGTGTTGTTTGCTTTGCAAGATGCCCTATGTCCAACCGCTGTTTCCAATTCGGTTGATAGTTCTTTGCTTTTATTTAAGGTTTGCTACCTGTGAATGTGGATATAAATTTGGCGGAGGGTGATATGAATATTAGAATGATAGTAACTGCCATGATGATGGCTTTTGTGATGATGAGCGGAACTGCTTATGCAAATGATAAAATTAATCTCAATACAGCAAATGCTGAGCAACTGCAGGGTGTGAAAGGTAT
>JAUZQL010000157.1 GCA_030950975.1 Mariprofundaceae bacterium
AGCAGGACTGTGGATACTTTCTAATAAAGAATAACTCATTGACCACGCTCCAAAATATAATGTGCTAACTGAATCAAGGGTTGACCTTGTTTACCGAATGTTTTGCAAGATTCTAGCGCAATGTCTTGCATGTTTTGAGCAAGCTCTTTGGCACGTTGTAAGCCTTCCAAAGAAACATAGGTGGCTTTCCCCTGTGTTTCATCTTTACCCGCACTTTTTCCTAATGATTCGGAACTTGCAGTCGCATCTAAAATATCATCGGCAATTTGAAATAATAAACCCACGGCTTCGCCATAACGAGAACACGCTTGTAATTGTTCCTTATCAGCACCTGCTAAAATCGCTCCTGCTTCACAGCTATAACGAATCAATGCACCTGTTTTATGAATATGAATCCGTTCCACTTCCAGAACATTTTGCACGCCATGAATGTCAGCTTGCATATCCATCATTTGCCCACCCACCATGCCTTGTCCACCTGCTGCAAGACTCAGGCGATGCAATAAATCCACGCGTAAATCACTGCTTGTTTGCAAACTGCTTAACAACTCAAACGATAGAGCTTGCAAGGCATCGCCTGCAAGTACGGCCGTCATTTCATCAAATTGTTTGTGGCATGTTGCTTTGCCACGGCGTAAATCATCATCATCCATACATGGTAAATCATCATGAATCAATGAATAGGTGTGCATACATTCGATACTTACAGCGACTTGCATGGCTTGCGTTTCATCCGTACCGCCACAGGCTTTAAAACACGCCAATACCAAGGCAGGTCGAACTCGTTTGCCGCCTGCCAATAAAGCATACGACATGGCATGCAATAAATGTTCAGGTACGATGTGAAGCCGCTCATCCATCATGGTTTGAATGGCGTGTTCAACATCATGGGCATAGTGAGATAAAAATTGGGGTGCGATCATGGTCTTATTTTTCTGAGTCATTGAGTACATCCAATCGTTTTTCTGCTTTATCCAAGAGCACTTCACAATGCCGTGATAGCGTTACACCTTGCTCGAAAGCTCTGACACTATCTTCCAAACTCATTTGACCTGATTCAAGCTTTTCAACCAATGTTGTCAGTTCATTTAATGATTCTTCAAAGCTTAACTTTTTTACATTTGACAAAAAAAGCTCCCTTTCCCATCCAATTAAAAGCAGGACTCTAAAAGTTATGCCTCAATTTGTACAAAACCTAGCGTGTAAGCTTAGACTTTCGCCATGCATATTCTTCGACATGAGATACAAGATTACCCCGATTCATTAGCTGAGCAGGAGTCCATTGTAGCAGATATATTGGCAAAGCGGACGCAAGATACGATGATTTTAACGCAGCATCCACCAACTTATACCATAGGAAGCTCTGGCAAGATGCAGGATATTTTAAGCCGTCGCATGGATGGTGAATCGATTGCTGTTCATGAAACAGGGCGTGGTGGTGAAGTTACCTATCACGGGCCGGGTCAGTTGATATGTTATGTTCTCAAAAATATCGAACATGAAAAAGATTTACATCAACATATTCATCGTTTGGAAGACATGATCATTCGTAGTTTGGCCGATTTTTCTGTGTCGGCGAGCCGTGATTCTCGCGGTATTGGTGTTTGGGTGAACGGTTTGAAAATAGCGGCATTGGGTGTGCGTTGCCGTAAATGGGTGACGTTTCATGGCATTGCCTTAAATATTCACCCTAATTTACACCATTTTAAAGGTATTGTGCCGTGTGGTATGCGTGATGCCCCCGTAACATCCATGTTCAATGAAGGCGTGGATGTTACACGGGAAGCAGTTGAAGAACGCATCATTCATCATGCTCAAGCCTTATTTATAAGCGGCATTTAAACCGTTTAAATAAGCTTGCCATCGTGGTGTATCGTTGGAACTATGGCTGTACGAATCAATGCCAAGCGCTTGTGTCGGAGGTCTTTTATTTCAAACAGTAGATGCCCGATAAAAGAACTCGGGCATGACCATAGTTTCATGCTTGAACGACTATACCATAATCTTTTAATCGGATTTCAGGGATGAATGTTGCCGTGTGTTCATTACTCTGGGGGTGCGGCTTTAGCCGCACTTCCAAAGCATGCCAAGTTTAGAATCTAAGGACTGCGAATGATGTCATTTCAATGAACGATAAAACCACAGAGTCATCTTATCAAAAACTTTATGTCTTTGTGGTGAGATATTTTATTTCTCATACTCAGCCGTTTTTTCTTGATAGTAAGCCACTGCAATATTTTTGGGGGACGTTTTAAACATATCCTCTTTCGTAACGTTGCGACTTTTTCGAGTGATTGACTTGGTTTCAAATGAAATCTGTGGTTTGCTAATCACATTGATATTTTTGAGATTTATCAGAAAACGATGGTACGCCGCTTGGCTGATACCATTTTTCTCATCAAGCTGTATATTTAAAGGAATCGAAACATCATTTTGATCGGTCAAGATTAAAAACGAAAGGTGTTCGCCTTCATAATTTATTTTTTTGCAAAAGAAATCCCAAAATTCGTTCTCATCATAATGCCAATCGCGTTCACCATTATTTTTAATAGCTTCGTTTTGAGCCAAATCAAAACATTGTACGCGTTCATGAAACAATTTAATGCCGTAGCAATTTTTCATTTATGATGCTCCTAAATCAATTTTTTCTATTTGACCCAAATACACGTCATTTTCAATCTCATCGGGTAGCGCAACCACATATTCGATTTGCGTCGGATTGCTTAAACGGATGTACACCAAAGCATCTTCATTGACCTCATGAATGGGAAGAATCATTTTATAAATACTTGGATTATCGATGGGGGTTTGGTTGTTGCTAACCATCGGTACAGAGCTATAAAAAAGCTCGAACGTATCCAAACCAGCATCAATAAATTCCATCCAAGTGTGATAAGGGGCATCTCGTTTGATTAAGGTCTTAAACTTACCTTTTTTGTTTTCGCCAAGATAAAACGAAAAATCGACTTCATCTTGTTCGATATTCTCATCGATGACTAAAATCTTACCGCCTTTTCGTGAGCGAATCAGCCCAAAGGCAACGCCTGTTTTTCCTGTGGGTTTTTCCATATCGTCATCACTGGATAGCGGAGGAAAAACTTCATAAATTTTGGCTTCTTTGTCGCTATTTTGAGTCATTTTTTGTGTTTCTTGGGCGATACGTTCATCAAAAAGACGTTGCACAATGTTAGATTTTGAGGAATTTCCTGCTAGAAAAATATTGATGATGGTATTTTCTTGTAATCGATCACCATATTTATTCATCGTAAGGCGTAAACGTTCAAAGAAGTTATCCACGCCGCGTTGAATCCGTTGTTCCATGATGTTCATCAAAGTCTCGCTATTGATGTCCAGTTCCACATTCGTCAAAATATTCGCATCCGCATCGATGAGATTAACACCAAGCGTTCCTTGCTCAAATTCATCGGGTTTATCCATTTTATTTTCCCATAATGGGCGCAGCTTTTCGACAAGGTTGGTCATATTCATATTCGCTTCACGCGAGTTTCTTAGTAGCATTTCACTGCCTAAAAATTCTTCACATTCAGGCGGCAAGACACATTGAATATTCTTTTCTAAAAGTAGCGTTTTGTTGGCTTTAAATACTTCAAACGCCAGTAAATCCAGAAGATTCTCACCACCTAGATATTTATCACCACCTGCGCCAAAATGCTCAATCACATAATCATAACGGCGTTCTTTTGCACCTTGTGATTCACGAAATATACCAAAATCAAAATCAGTCGTACCACCGCCAAAATCAAACACAGCATAAAAAACCACATCATCATCGCATGGATCAAAATCATAGGCTTCTAAGGCAACAACAGCATACGCCGCAGGTTCACTTGCGCCCTGAAGCACTTGCAGTTTATCCATATATTCCTGTTGCTGATGCAGCTCTTGGGGTAGAGATTTTTTGATGCCTTTATAAAAACTTTCCAGAATTTTTTCACGAATGGCGAGTTCATAAGTAACAGGAAAAGAAAGCACATAATTTAGAAAAATACCATTGTGCATATTGTTGATATAAAGCCCCAAATAATAGGCGTAAATCTCAATGGGGTTGATGTCATCATCGCTTAACTCTAAAAACGGCGGTAAATCCAGCACAAAACCGTGTTGATCCACCACTTTGAGTTTTTTGTTTTTATTGCCTGCCCATTGTTTTAATTCAAATAAGAACGAATTAAAAAATTCAGCTTTTGAATTGAGCAAGGCATTGTTTGCCGTGTGAGAAATTGTGATGTCACGCCATGCTGTGTATGGGCGACCTTCCCGTTGCTTGTAAGCTGTGATAAAGCTTTGCAAATCATTAAACGCAATAATGGTGGGGTTTTCATAATGATGGGCTTCAACGCTGCTTGCCAACTCGCCTGTCCCGATACGCATGGGTGATATTTTTACACTGTTTTTTTGGCAGGCAACCACGGTACTTTTCGTGCCAAAATCAATCCCCACGATACCATTGATGATGTCATTTACAGGATTCCTTGCCACCAACTTTTTCGCCAAATGCACTTTAATAGTTCCATTACGGTGTTGCTGATTCCACAAAGACCAATGCCCTTGATTGCTATCCTCAAGCATTTTTTGATGATAAGGCTTGAGATCAGCGCGAATTTTATCTTCGTTAAGCTAAGTATCTTCAAGATGTTTTAAAAGTTTATTGATTCTTTCGCTCAGATTGTTCATATATATTTCTCCCTAGCTTATTTCTTGGGCTAAAGTGATTTTTCGAATATCAAAAAGCTTGACGCTTTTATCAGCACTTCCTGAAGCCAAATAACGACCATCAGGGCTAAAGGCGACACTAGAAACCCACTCACTATGGTCTTGAAAAGTATGTAGCAGTTGTTTGCTTGCTACATCATGAATATTCACCGTCTTATCAGCCCTGCCTGAAGCTAAATCACGACCATCTCTGCAAAAGGCGACCCTAGACACCCACACACTATGGTCTTGAAAAGTATGTAGCAGTTGTTTACTTGCTACATCATAAAGCTTCACCGTCTTATCCTCACTGCCTGAAGCCAAATAACAACCATCGGGGCTAAAGGCGATGCTAAGAACCAAATCACGATGATCTTGAAAAGTATGTAGCAGTTGTTTGCTTGCTACATCATAAAGCTTCACCGTTTTATCAGCACTGCCTGAAGCCAAATAACGACCATTAGGGCTAAAGGTAACAGATGTAAAAGTATTACTATGAGCATGAAAGGTATGGA
The DNA here is from genome assembly GCA_030950975.1 of Mariprofundaceae bacterium. Taxonomy (GTDB): domain Bacteria; phylum Pseudomonadota; class Zetaproteobacteria; order Mariprofundales; family Mariprofundaceae. The sequence goes on from JAUZQL010000157.1 coordinate 5,229, forward strand.
GGAGTTGTTTGCTTGCTACATCATAAAGCTTTACCGTTTTATCCTTACTGGCTGAAGCCAAATAACGACC
>JAUZQL010000158.1 GCA_030950975.1 Mariprofundaceae bacterium
GCTCATTGCTTTTGATGGGCATTGCATGTGCCTTGGCGATGCCTATTGCGATGACATTGGCATTGTTTCATGCACTTTATGCAAGCAAATATCAGCAACATGGCTTGATGATGATGCTACAATTATTTCAAGGGATTCCTCCCATTGTCTATGGCTTGTGCGGTTTGGTGGTCTTGGTTCACTTATTGCATTGGGGTATTTCATTGGCGGCAGGCGGGGTGATTTTGGCAGTAATTATTTTACCGTTATTAAGCAGCAACATCATTCATGCTTTGGAACGTATTCCATTAGAACAAACAGAAGCTGCCAAGTCCTTAGGCTTATCCTCCATGCAAGTGATTCGACGTGTATGGTTGCCTTCCGCATGGTCAGGCATATTAACGGGTCTATTATTATCAATGGCTCGCGCACTCTCTGAAACAGCCCCTATTTTATTCACTGCCACCGTATTTTCAGGCGTAACATGGCCCGATTCAATATGGAATCCTGTCACCAGTTTACAAACCCATATTTTTTACTTGGCACAAGAAGGTTCCGATGCCCATGCCGTAGGTATTGCTTGGGCATCTGCGAGTATTCTTTTGGCACTTATTTTATGTTTTAGTTTAGCGGCGTGGACCTTAAGACGTTATGAGGAGATAGGATGAAACAAGCACAATCTGCTGTAGCACATCAAACCGTGATTCAACACGATCCAGCCCTTCAAACCTCATCATTGAAGTGTGAAGAGCTAGAACTCATATTATCAAAGCAACGCATCCTAAAAGGTATTAGTTTTTGCCTACCAAACACAGGTATCACCAGTCTTATTGGACCATCTGGAGCAGGAAAAAGCTCATTATTACGTTGTATCACGGGCTTAAATCAAACGTGGCAAGGCAAGATTGTGATTCAAGGTCAAGATGTTCGGCACTGGCAAGGTGGTGTCAATGCATTAAGGCAACAAGTGGGGCTTATTGCTCAAAAACCATCGGTATTTCCTGTCTCTATTGCAGATAATGTGGTGTTTGGTCTATCTCGAAAAGAACGCCAACAGCATCCACAGGCAATCATTCAAGATTGTTTAGAAAAAGCGGCTTTATGGGATGAAGTGCAACATCGTTTGAATGAGCCAGCCCGAAGTTTATCGCTGGGTCAGCAACAACGGCTATGCCTTGCACGTGCATTGGCATTAAAGCCTTCCATGTTATTGCTCGATGAACCAACAGCCTCGTTGGATCCACGCTCGAAACAATTGATTGAAGCTTCCTTGCAACAATTGGCAACATCCATGCCCATGTTATGTGTGACCCATGATTTGGAGCAAAGCCAACGCCTACAAGGGCAAGTCATTTTTATGTGTGAGGGAAAAATCATTGAA
>JAUZQL010000159.1 GCA_030950975.1 Mariprofundaceae bacterium
AAGCATAGCGCCAACGCCAGTAATACCATGATGATACTTGAAACAGGTGAGGCAATATGATGATGAAAGGCAAAAATAAAGTTTGTATTATTGACACCTGCCAGCTCAAGACTCTGCGCATAATGATATAGCTTGAACAAACTCATATGGCGAGCACTAGGGGGCGCAGCTGTATTGGGTGTAATGCGTGAAGCAAGTGTGAGCTGATCTTGATGACTGACTTGAATGCCTTCTTTGGCATCGGGTTGACTGATGTAAACATCCTTTAGATGCCAAAAGCCATCGTGATAATAGGCTTGATTGGTATCCATGCGTTGTTGCCAATGTCCTTTTTCATCGACTTCAAGCACCATCAATTTGAAACGGTTTTCGGTTAAAGGTTCAAGACGATAAAAACGTTGATCATCTTTAAGCCATTGAAGCCCTTCTTTGATAGCAGGTTTATGCTGAATATAGGTTCGTTCCATATCATCCAAACGAACATTGGTATGCGGTGTGACCCATTCGGTGATGGCAAGTCCAAAAAGCATGCCAATGATACCCACTGAAACAATGGGCAAGAGAATGGGTTGAATCCCTAATCCAGCCGAGCGCATGGCAACCACTTCATGATGGTGCGAAATTTCAGAAATATAAATACTTACTGCAATCAACATAATCACGGGCATAAACTCGGACATCATAAATGGCATTTTTAATGCAATGTACTCAATTAAAAGCTGATTAGTTAAGCCTTTATCAAGGTAACGGGACTTATCAAAGACTTCAACAATGGAAAAAATAGCCAGTAAAGCTACTAAAGTTCCTGCTGCGCGTGATAAACAACTAAAAAAAATCCAACGGAAAAGAATCGACATGCCGACAGTTTAGAAAAACATGCTCATTACACAAATAGCAGCGCATTCGCTTGATAATCAAATCATTGATGAAACGTTTAAGGCGTTCATCTTAGGGGTTGTTCTTGGGTTTACTCTGGACGCTATCGAATTTCAAAGCAAAAAAAAACCAACAAACACTAGGCTTGCTGGTCTATATGGGTCTTCTTCAAACCCTTGTATGGCTCCCCGAGCAGGACTCGAACCTGCGACATATGGATTAACAGTCCACCGTTCTACCAACTGAACTATCGGGGAATATGGAACGGCGCGAAACATAGAAAGATGATAATCATATGTCAAATTTTAATGTAGAAAAAAGTTTAGTGTCACATTTTGAGAAAAAATCATGCAGCTATCATGTTTCATGTTAATGTGCGCATAAGTGATGACATTGTATGATACCAATATATTCATCTAAAATGATGAATGTTTCATATACAGTAGGGGATTACATTGAAAAATAATGCATTTTGGAAAGCAGATTGGTTGATAGGGCTTGTGCTTACCATGCTGTTCTGTTTTTTATATATCATAGGCTTTAGCCCTTTAAAGTCATTGGATTTTGCAGTGTATGATACGGCACTTTCCATGAATAAAATGCCTGCAGATGATCGTATTGTTATTGTTGATATTGATGATACTTCTATTGATAAAATTGGTCGTTGGCCTTGGTCACGGACAGTGATTGGCGATATGATTCATAAGCTATCTGATGCGAGTGCGCGTTCGATTGGTGTCGATGTTTTTTTTAGTGAGAAACAAGAAAATAACACGTTAAGTATGAGTGTAAAATTAGCTTCGGTATTGAGAAAACAAGGCAATGAAATCGAAGCTGTCAAAGTTGAAGAAGAGGCTTTGGCGCATAATCCTGATTATCAATTAGTGAATGCCGTGAAGCATGCAAAACGTGTGTATATGCCCATGTTTTTTGAAGAAGGTGAGCCTTTGGGTCGCCCTGATGGTAAAATTCCTGCCTATTTAAAACGTATGGAAGTGTTAAATATTGTGGATGATGGACTGGCGGTATCCGCTATCAATGCAACGAAGTTACATGCACCATTTCCTGAATTAGCCACAATGACAAAAGGTTTAGGCTTTTTAAATGCAAGTATGGATGATGATGGTCAATTAAGATCTGAACCAATGGTGGTGAATTACTTTGGTCACTTTTTCCCCTCATTGGCTTTGGTGATGGCAATGAGTGATTTAAATCTTACGATGAATGATATGAGTGTGAATTTAGGGACGAGTGTGCAGTTGGGTGCTTTAAACATCAAAGTGGATGATAAAATGCGCATGTACCCAGCTTTTCATGGTGATATGAATGGTGTTGCTTTCAAACATTACTCATTTTATGATGTCTTATCGAATAAAATACCCAGTTCGGTTTTCAAGAATAAAATTGTTCTTATTGGTGTAACAGCCGCTGGCTTAGGCAGTACCTATATGACACCTGTCAATTCTCAAATGACGGGTGTTGAATTTCATGCCAATGTGTTACAAAGCCTTTTAGATGAGTCTTTTTATGAACAAGCTAATTGGGGCTATATCGCTGCCTTTCTTCTGATTTTATTGGTTGGTTTGTACCTATCCTTAGCTTTACCCCGCATGACTGCTTTATGGGGAGCTGTAAGTAGCTTTGTATTGCTATTGCTGCTTGTAGTAGGAACTTTTTATACACTGATGGGATATAATTTATGGTTACAAACGATGAGTGCGGTTGTTTTATTGGTGTTTGGTTATGGCTTATTAACCACAAAACGATTCTTTGCAAGTGAAGATGCGAGGGATAAAATTTCAGCAGATTCAGTCGAATCCAATAAAATGTTAGGGTTATCGTTTCAAAGCCAAGGTATGTTAGACCTTGCATTTGAAAAATTCAGAAAGTGCCCCGTCGAAGATGTTGCAGAATGTCTTTATAATTTAGGCTTAGATTTTGAGCGAAAACGGCAATTTAACAAAGCCACATCCGTGTATGAACATATTTCAGAACAACACGCTGATTATAAAGATGTAAAAGAGCGTATATCTCGTATGAAGGATGCAGAATCAACCATGATTTTTGGCGCATCCTCAGCGGGTGGATCGGTGTCGAGCTTATTATTGACGGGTGGCACTAAGCCTGTTTTAGGTCGTTATGAAATTATTCGCGAACTAGGTAAAGGTGCGATGGGCATTGTTTACCTTGGTAAAGATCCAAAAATAAATCGTGAGGTTGCGATTAAAACGATGGCTTTGGCGCAAGAATTTGAGCCCGATGAAATGAAAGATGTCAAAGATCGTTTCTTTCGTGAAGCTGAAACAGCAGGGCGTTTGAATCATCCCAATATTGTAACGATGTATGATGCAGGTGAAGAACATGATTTAGCCTATATCGCCATGGAGTTTTTGGATGGCTCTGATTTATCGCCGTATACCAAAAAAGGAAAACTCTTTCCTGCTATGGCAACTTTGAAAATTTGTGGGAAGGTTGCGGATGCGTTGAACTATGCAAATTCTCAACAAGTTGTGCATCGAGATATTAAACCTGCCAATATTATGTTATTAAAAAATAAATCGATTATGGTGACAGATTTTGGTATTGCTCGCATTACCGCTTCAAGTAAGACCAAGACAGGAGTGGTATTGGGAACACCATCCTATATGTCGCCTGAACAGCTCTCGGGTAAACATGTGGATGGGCGATCAGATTTATTTTCTTTGGGTGTGATGATGTATGAAATGTTGTGTGGTGTTCGTCCATTTCGAGGCGATTCTATGGCAACCTTAATGTTTCAAATTGCCAATGAGCCACATCCAGATATTCGCGAGTATAATGAAGCAGTGCCTGCAAGTGTGGCAAAATTATTGGATCATATGTTGGCCAAAGATCCTAATGATCGTGTTGCAAATGGTGCTGTAGTCATTCGGGAAATTGTTCAATGCTTGCGAGAAATGTCTTCTGCGGGGAGAAATTAATGAGTGGATTAGAGATGGTTGCTGTCACAGATGTTGGTATGAAACGTGACCATAATGAAGACTATGTAGGCATTACGCCTCATTTAGGCTTTGCTGTTTTAGCCGATGGCATGGGTGGTCATAATGCTGGGGAAGTTGCTAGCGCGATGGCAGTTGATATCATTACGCGTTATTTTCAGGCTCGTTTGGTAACTACACCTGAGGCAAAATTGGATGAAAACACGGGCTTTACGGGTGAGTCCATGTTGGCTCAAGAAGTGATTGCGGAAGCAAATAATGCTATTTTTGAAGCTGCGCAACAAAGTATGGAATGTTCAGGCATGGGAACAACCGTTGTTGTTGCAGTGTTTTATGCTAATCGTATGACAGCAGCTCATGTCGGTGATTCTCGAATGTATCGCTTACGGGGAGATTGTTTATCCCATGTCACAGAAGATCATTCATTGATTCAAGAGCAAGTTCGACGTGGCTTATTGACGGCGGACGATGCAAGAAATTCATCCATTAAGAATCTTGTTACGCGTGCTTTGGGTATTGAAGCAGGCGTTGAACCCGATATTGTTGAAGATATATTTCAGTCGCAAGATATTTACATGATGTGTTCGGATGGTTTGACCGATGTCGTGCCTGATGAAGCCATTCGTTTAACGCTTCTTGATAATATAAAGCATCTGAATAAGGCTGCGGCACAATTGATTCAGCTGGCTAATGATGCAGGAGGACCAGATAATATTTCTGTTATTATTATTCGAACTCCCAAACAATTTCATCGTAAACAAGGTTTCTTCTCACGCTTGTTTCGACGTTATTAAATAATTCACGAGGTGGAGGATACATGTCGATAGTGAATAAATTGGTTCTTCGATTTAAAGGTACGATTATCGAAGAGTACCCACTTAAAAATGAAGAAACGACTATTGGACGTAAACCAAACAATACCATTGAAATTGATAATCTTGCAGTGAGTAGTTTGCATGCCCGTGTATTACAAATTGGCAATAAAACGATTTTAGAAGATATGGGAAGTACCAATGGTACTTTGGTCAATAATAAACCCGTTCGCAAACACGTTTTGCAACATGGTGATATTATCGGGATTGGAAAGCATACGCTTGCATTTGTAGATGTGAATGCAAAAAAAATTCCGAATGAAGCCGTTGAGGAAATTGAAGATGACATGGATAAAACCATGATTATTTCAGCAAAAGATCGTGAAGCGATGTTATCGGGTGGGCAAAAGGCTAGTGATCAAATGCCTTTGGCAGCCGTACAAATCATCACGGGCATTCAAGTCGGAAAAAGTTTTGATTTAAATGCTTCGATTACAAGTATAGGTAAAGGGGATATTTGTAAAATTAAAGTCAAAGGTTTAACCGTTGGTAAACAAGCTGCCATTATTACACGTCGTCCCAATGGTTATCATATTGCCTATTTGGAAGGTTTTTCTAAAGTGAAAGTAAACGGAACAACCATTGGTAGTGAACCGATAACCCTTAAAGATGGTGCGATTATTGAATTAGCTGATATGAAGATGGAGTTCTTTCTTAAAGAATCTTGATGATGGCTGCTGATGCAGCCATCGTTTAATGCTATCTTTATTCCCACACGATTCGTTGTTCTAAAGCTCGTGTTAACGTGTACTCATCCAGATATTCCAGCTCTCCACCTTCAGGTACACCGCGAGAAATACGGCTTATTTTGACTGCATTATCTTGATAACGATGAGCCAGAAAGTGCGCTGTTGCTTCTCCATCCACGGTCGCACTGGTAGCAAGAATAATCTCATTTACAGAATGTTGAGATACCCGTTGATCCAATCCTTGTAAATTTAATTGCTTTGATCCGATGCCTTCCATCGGATTAAGTCGACCATGTAACACATGATAATGACCTGAAAAACTATGCCCTCGTTCAAGCATCAAAACATCAACAGCTTGCTCCACCACACAAATAATTTGCGCATCACGGCGTGGATTATCACATACCATACAATGGTCATGCTCCGCGAAACAACCACAACGCGAACAAAA
>JAUZQL010000016.1 GCA_030950975.1 Mariprofundaceae bacterium
GTCCAATGTATTCATTTAATTGTTTGGGGCGTAATGCTGCATCCCAATCTTCTGGTTTGGCTTCTGCGGTAATAAGCCGTGATTCATCATTCATGACAATTGTTTCAAAGCATGTTTAAAGCAGACTTCAAAGCCCAATGAAGCATCCAATGTATTGAGTGATTGATCAATAGCAGGTGCTTTGTATCCAAGGTTTAACAAGGCAGATTTTACATCTTGTAAATGATGTTTTACGGGGCTATGGGTACTGGTGTTGGATGAAGCTTGAAGCTTACCTTGTAGCTCTAAAATAAGACGTTGAGCTGTTTTTTTACCAATCCCCGGTGTGCGAGCAATGGCAAGATCATCGGATTGTTCTACAGCGGTGGTCAATTCACTGCTGGACATGCTAGACATGAGATTAAGTGCCATGCGTGCGCCAATGCCTGTGACCTTATTGAGTTGACGGAAAAGACTGCGTTCTTCACTGGAAGCAAAACCAAATAGTAAAAATTGATCTTCACGAACATGGGTATGAATGGATAGTTCGGCGGCTTGACCCACTTGAAGCTTGGACAAGGTTTGTAAACTCACCGTGACATCATAACCCACACCATGAACATCCAATAATATGCTACCGATAGGGTCAAGTTCACGAATTTCTCCTGACAACCAAGCAATCATCCTTATCTCCGTTTTGTGGTAATATTTTGTAGGGGCGCATGATGTGCATGACAAATACACACAGCCAAAGCATCGGCGGCATCTTCTTGAAGCGGTGGCGGTGGTTTGAGTAGCATATTGACCATATGTTGCACTTGTTTTTTGTCGGCACGCCCAAATCCTGTGATGGATTGTTTGACCTTCGTGGGTGAATAAGGTTCAACATGCAAACCATGAAAGCCACATGCTGCAAGCAATGCGCCCCGTGCTTGTCCTAATTTTAATGCTGATGTGACATTTTTTGAAACAAAAACATCTTCCATCGCAGCAAGTTCAGGTTTAAACGTTTCAATAATGCTGCTTAAACCTGAAAAAAGAGCTGTCAATCGTTCACTAAAATCACCTGTTCCGACCCGTATAACGCTATGGTGTACATATTTCAAATGGTTGCCTTGTACATCTAAAATACCCACACCTGTTTTTTGGGAACCAGGGTCAACACCCAATATTCGCACGGTTAATATGGCTTATTCAGGATAAGTGTAGAAAATATACGACGTTGAATAATCACTAAATTCAAAATACACTTTCTTTTCATTGTGATCGGCAATCATATTCATATTTTCATCCAAAATACCATAACCATAACGGTATGGACGAGGTTGGCTGCCTTGTGTCGAAACGCCAGTGGTCAACTTATCAATATTAAGAAAACGTTTGACGAGTTTATTGCCAGCATAGACTTCCAATACACCATGAACACCCGTCCAGTTCTGTACAGCTCTGCCAAATTTGTTTTGCGTTTCTTGGGTGCAAGAAGTGAATAATAATAGAATTGCCGCGAATAATGTTATCTTTTTTAGCATGTTTTTCTCCATTCATTGTATGATTAATTTTACGCATGTTCATAAAAAAAGGCAGGAGAATAAACTCCTACCTTGTTATTATTGAGCAAGCCTTATTGATTTAATCAACATGCTCATTGATGAAATCAAGCAATTTACCTTTGGTGACAGCGCCAACTTTTGTGCCTTGTACATTCCCATCAGAGAAAATCATCAATGTTGGAATGCCACGCACACCATATTTACCAGGTGTATTGGGATTGTCATCAATATCAATTTTCGCAATGGTGATTTTATCACCCAATTCAGTTGCCAATTCATCAAGGATAGGGGCAATTTGTTTGCAAGGACCACACCAAGGTGCCCAAAAATCTACCAGTACAGCGCCTGATGCTTTCAAAACGTCATTTTCAAAACTTTCATCTGTGACATGAATCAATGTGTTGGACATAAATCTTCCTCGTGTTTCCCCGTAGGGTTCGTTAAAATTAATCTGAAATGTATATTCATGATGTAAGAATACTACATATGGAACATTTCGACCAAATTCAATAGATGTGAGTCATTATCAATCGTACATGTATTGACTATGGTCAAAAGCTCACACATTCATAAGATGCTCGCCAAGTTAGTCGGGGGAAAGATGAGCGTCAACCATGATATATTGAAGGATAAAATCATTGCGGCTGTAGACAATGCACACGGTTTCTTACCGTTTGAACAATTTATGCAGATGGCATTGTTTGAACCCACATTAGGATATTATGAATCACGCCATGTCTTTGGTGAATCGGGCGACTTCATTACAGGTATTGATTTAGGACCTTGGTTGGGGCTTGGTTTTGCTGATTTGATGCATTGGGGTTGGCAACAATTGGGCAAACCTGATGCTTGGGTATTACTGGAGCAAGGTGGAGGTTCGGGTCATTTATTAACCCAAGTGCTGCACCATTTAAAAGCGTTGAATATTGTCATGCCACAAGTGATTGCTGTGGAACGAAGTGCTTGGATGCGAGAGCGTCAAGCGGAACATTATCAACAACAAGGGGTCGATGTAACACTGTATGCCTCGTTGAATGACGTGGATGTGGATGTGCCCGTGTTGATGATGTGCAATGAACTCGCCGATGCTTTTCCTGTACGCCCGTTTGTTTACCGTGATGGACAATGTTTTGAACGTGGTGTTGGCTATGAACATGGTCAGTTTATCTGGCAAGAAGCCAAAGTTGCGATGGCTGATGATGCCTTGCCTGTGGATGCGGATATTCAAGCCAAGTGGTACGATGGTTATATCAGTGAATATAATCCTGCATTAACAGACTGGCAAAAAGATGTGTCGCGTGTGATTCAACAGGGTTTTCTGTGTTGCGTGGATTACGGTTATAGTCAGCAAGAATATTATCGCAGCAATCGTATCGAAGGTACATTGATGGGGCATTGTGCGCATCAAGTGGTGGAAGATGTATTGACGATGGATGTGGGAAGTTGTGATATAACAGCCCATATTGATTTTACGCATTTGGCACGCTTGGGTCTAAAGAATGACTTAAACCCTGTATCGTTTATCACGCAAGGAGCTTGGTTGGCACAAAGCCCTAGTGTGCAGGCTTTGATTCAAAGCTTAGCGCAAGAAGCTACGGTTGAAGCCATGCAATCCATGGCACAAGCCAAGCGTATGTTATTACCGATGGGGATGGGTGAATCGTTTAAGTTGTTGATTCAAGGGAAAAACATCACAAATTGCCCTGATTATTTACGTCCTCTGGATCGCAAAGATGATTTACACTTACAATAAGATAAGGTTGCCGCATGAGTCTTGATACTTCATTACATATTGGTGGTTATTGTTTAACGCAGCAATTGGGTGCTGGCGGTATGGGCGTTGTTTATCTAGCTAAAGATGAGTCTTTAGGGCGAGAAGTGGCGATTAAAGTATTGCACCCTCATCTTTTGAAAAATAAAGAACATAAAGAACGTTTTCGTCGTGAAGCCCGTGTACATGCTAAATTGATGCACCCCAATATTGTGACTTTGTTAGCCTTGCATGAAGAAGATAATCAAATGGCTTTGATTATGGAAATGGTGCATGGAAAAAATCTTAAAGAGTATTTACAACAAGAAGATCATTATGCGATTGCTGATTTGATTCAGATTGCATTATCTATTTTGGCAGGCTTGGAAGCAGCCCATCAAATTGGTTTAATTCATCGTGATTTAAAACCTGCGAATGTATTGATTTCCGATACAGGTGACGTAAAACTGATGGATTTTGGTTTGGCTAAATCTGCTACGGGTGAAGACGATTTGACTCAAACAGGAGCAACTGTTGGCTCATTTCGTTATATGGCACCCGAACAAATCACCAATAAAACATTGGATCAACGCACGGATATTTATGCATTTGGTATCTTGCTTTATCAAATGGTGACAGGGCAATTGCCATTTAATGCGTCAGCGGAGGAAGGTGGTGAATTTGCCATCATGGAAAAACAAGTGCGTGAATTGCCGAAGTTGCCGCATGAGATTAATCCTGCTATTCCCTTGGCATTATCTGATTTAATTTTACGAATGATGGCAAAAGAACCTGATGAACGACCAAAAAATTGTGATGAAGTACGTCAAAGTTTACAAGCTGTATTGCAAAACCTATCGGCGAAAGCGTCTGCACCATCCTTTGCCCGTTTGGCTGAAAGTGCGACCAAATACTTTGAGTTGGATATGGAAAAAAACGAAGAACAATGGCAACAACTCAAACAAGTCTGGTGGAAGAAAAAACCTCAGCTTATTGTACTGGGCTTAAGTTTTGTATGCATCCTTAGTTTGATGGTTTGGTTGATGCAGAGTGATGAAAAACCTTCAGATTCATTGTTGCCAGCACATCCAACGCAGCCTGCGTCACACACCACACCAGCAGTTAAGTCATTGCCAACACCTATCAAACAAACAGCCGCAGATTCCTTACAAAATAATGTGCTGCCTGTAAAAGAAAAAGAAACAAAAAAAGTAAGCAAAGAAATTCAAACAGAAACAGCAAAACCTGTTACAAAAGCCCCTATTGTGGAGAAGCCAAAG
>JAUZQL010000160.1 GCA_030950975.1 Mariprofundaceae bacterium
CGCATTTTTTCAGTCACATTACCAAAATCAATATTGACAGGACATGGTGATTCACATTTATGACAAATCGTACAGTGATCTGCCACATCATGAAGTTCATCAAAAAATTCAAATGAAATACCTGAACCTGTTTGTGATTCATACAAAAAAGCTTCAATAATCGAACCTGAAGCTTGTATTTTATTGCGTGGTGAATACAGCATATTGGCACGAGGAAAATGTGTATTGCATACAGGTTTACACTTACCACAACGCAAACATGGCGAAATTTCTTCAGATAACTCGGTTAAATCCGCTGCTTCCATAATCACAGATTCATGTTCCAACAAATTAAAACTCGGTGTATAGGTTAAACTCAAATCCAAATCAGGTCTTAATTTACCGGGATTAAAAAGATCATGGGGATCAGCACGATCAAGATAGATCGCGCTTTGTTTCAGTATATCGGCATTCATATAGGCTAACTTCGTGATACCAATACCATGCTCACCTGAAATTACACCACCCAAAGCTTCCGCTTTCGCCATCACTTTTTCTACGACATGATGAGCTTTGCGCATCATCATGTAATCATTGGAATTTACAGGAATATTGGTATGTACATTACCATCGCCCGCATGCATATGGGTTGCCACAACCACACGCCCCGACAATATTTTCTGATGAATGCTTTTAATCCGTTCAATCAATGTCGCATTACCACGCAAGCGATCCAAAATCGGACGTTTCACTTCGTGTTTGTATGAAATACGAACATCACCTCGTTGAATCACACGAAATAACGATTCTGTTTCTTTATACGTCACACCTTCTATCAAATCAGCCACATCACTAGCGGGTTCATTCAACGCTTTCAGCATACGTCGCCAATGATTCTGGGCTGTCGCTACGACCTGTAAACATTCCGATATTTTATCTTTCAAGAAAACATCATCTTCCAATGATAATTCTTCTCTCACCAAACGATCATCGACAAGCAAGCGTTGTTTGGTTTTTACAAGATAATCATGCAGTGCATCTACAATCTCAATTTTATTGGCAATGGAATTTTCAATATTCAACAATTCCACATAATCATTGTATTCCGATAAACGTGGCAGAGGAATCACCACATCCTCATTCATTTTGAAGGCACGTGTATGTTTAGCAATGGCTGCCATACGTCCTCGATCACCCCAAAAACGCCCACGATCTGCTTTGGAAATTGCCACAAACCCTTCACCATTACCTTGTGAGGTCAAACGGCAAATATCCGAACATGCCTGTGCTACTTGTGCTTCATCATCACCCGATACATCAATCAACAAAACCACGCGTGGACGTTCTCGACGGGTCGATTTACTCACATAATCAATGGCCTTCACATATTTCTCATCGAAATGCTCAAACCCTTCTAAAAAGGTATCAGGCATCGCATCGACATGACTTTTAATGTTCACCAAGGCTTGCGTCGCATCATCAAGCTGTTGTCCAAAAAATTCACAACATACAGTGCGCGTTACATCATAAGCACGATGTAAAATAAAGGTCGCTTCCGTGATAAAACCATCCGTGCCTTCTTTTTGAATCCCCGGTAGTCCACCCATAGCTTTTCGTGTGACATCTTTGCCCAAACCTTCACGGCGAAAAATTGACCCTTCAAGCGTTAACACTTCATCAGAAATAACACTGCCATCATCACTGGATGTTCGAAGCAATTGAAAACGAACCGATGTCTCATCATGGATTTTACCCATATTATGATTCAAACGTGTCACTTCAAGCCAGTTGCCATCAGGTGTGACCATTTTCCAGCTTAATAGATTATCAAGGCATGTACCCCAAATGACAGCATGCTTACCACCTGCATTGGAAGCCACGTTGCCGCCAATGGTACATGCCCATAGGCAGGTTGGATCGGTAGCGAATACATGCGGTTTGGATGCTTCCATGACCTTGCCAGTGACAGCGCCAGCCAGTGCCCGAATCGTTGGCACCTCACCTCGCTCACCAATGGACTTATTTTTTACAGCATCAATACGATCAAATTTTTCAATATTGATCATCACGGCATCATTGGAGAGTGGTACAGATCCACCACACAAACCTGTACCACCACCACGTGGTATGACAACCAAATTCAAGGCTTGGATCGTACGAATCAAGCCTGGCAATTCATCAGGACTGTCAGGCGTAAGCACACAAAAAGGATGGTGTGAACGCCAATCTGTCGCATCTGTTGCATGGTGGGTTAAAGTGAAAGCATCAAAATGAATATTGTTGTGGTGTGTATATTTTGCCAATGCACGCTTGGCTTGGCGACGTTTTTTAGGCTCTTGCTCAAACCATGCGTAAAAATCATCCAGCATTTGTTCCGTACATGCGGCAACTTTGCTCGCACGTGGGTTATCTTGCGCACCATCCATAATCCGCTGTAAACGTGCGTCATGCCTTTTGCGTATTTTTTTCAGCCGTTTTTTATTGTCTAATAAATCATTTTTAAGAAAAACATTACGCTCAATGACCCAAACATCTCCCAGAATATCAAACAACATGCGCGCCGAACTACCTGTACGCCGCTGTTCTCGTAAGACATTTAAATCATCCCAAATTTCTTCACCAAGAAAACGTTTAACGATTTCTCGATCTGAATAAGAGGTATAGTTGTATGGTATTTCACGAATGTTTTCAGGCACAAATTACTCCAAAAGCAAGCATGGTCTTTGAAAAAAGACGCAGCCTAATGAAAAGGGATGAAAAAAACTTAAATACCCACAAAATATTTTTCAAATACAAATACACGCCAACATAGTCTTTACGATGAACGACTGGCTTCCAAAGCATCATTCAACTGTTGCAGATCATTGGGTAAAGGAGCCCGACATAAAATATTTTCATGGGTGATGGGATGAATAAAACCCAAAACTTCTGCATGCAATGCTTGTCTTGATAATGAAAGCAAGGCTTGGCGTAACATGGGTGCAAGTTTTTTGCTTGGGTTAAATTGACGAGCATAGGTAGCATCCGCAAGGATAGGAATATTCTCCGATGCTAAATGAACACGAATTTGATGGGTTCGACCTGTATGCAAGGTAAGGCGTAAACGACTGAATTGATGCTTATAACTTTGTTCCAGTTGCGCATCTGTAATCGCTCGTTTGCCATGTGCGATGATAGCAATTTTTTGCCGATGTTGTGGATGGCGTGCCAAAGGTTTATCAATACGCTGTTGCTGCCATCTTGGCACACCTTTACACCAAGCGATATATTCACGTTGAATATCATGCGTGGCAAAAAGTTCGGCAAGCCCACGGTGAGCAGCTTCTGTTTTAGCAACGACTAACGATCCTGATGTATCTTTATCAATACGATGCACAATACCGGGTCTTTCCACACCATTAATACCAGGCAATTCACAGTGGTGTAATAAGGCATGCACCAAAGTCCCTGTATCATGTCCATGGCTGGGGTGAACCACCATGCCCGCAGGTTTATTGACCACCAAAAGATCATCATCTTCAAAGAGAATATCTAAGGCAATATCTTCAGCCTCTAGTGTCATGGGGCGGCTATCTGCAATCGTCACAAGAAAAGCATCATGTGCATAAACCATACTCGATAGTTTGAATGGGCTACTAACATGCTCAGCCTGAATGGCTCCAGATTGATACAAATCTTTTACACGACTTCGTGATAAACCCGTGAGCTTGGTCAATGCCTGATCAAGGCGTTGACCTTCCAGCTCATTTGAAATGACATAACGCTGTGTTGGACTCCCTTCAGTCTTACTCACCCGCTGATGTGTCTTGTGTTTTAGGCTTAGGCGAAGCTTGCGGAGTTGCAGTTTTCTGAGGTGCAGCTTCTTGGCTTACAGTTTGTTCAGCTACCGTTTGTTTTTTTACATCTTCGGACTTCTTTTCAGCCTTTTTCTCAATCTTCTTTTCAGCTTGTTTTGGCTGTTGAGCCTTTGGCTTTTCTTGAGGCTTCGATTTTTGCGTTACAGGTTTTTCTTGTGCCACAGGGTTGACTGATTTCTCATCCTTCGATTCAGGTTTTTTTTGTTCATTTTTCTCTACAGCTTCAGCAGATTTAGCCGCTTGTTTCGCTTTATTGGAGCGATTGCGACGGGAAGGTCGTTTTTTAGCAGGTCTGCTTTCTTCACTGCCCAAATCTTTTTCAACTTCAACGGCTACCACTGGTTTGCTAGATTCAGGCTTGTTAGGTTGGGGCTTGCTAGATTCAGGCTTATCAGAAGCAGCTTGCTCTGTATTTTGATCATGACCTTCTAGACCTTCACGTTTCGCTGTAGGGCGACGACGACGACGACGACGACGACGTGCTTGCGTACTTTCTTGTTCATTCGTCGGCGTAGATGGAGCATTGTCCGCTGTTTGCTCGGCTTTTTTCTCCACAACTGTAGTATTTGGTGTTTCCACTTTCTTTGGTGTTGAAGCCTGCTTTTCCGTAAGCATCGTGTTTTTAGCATTACGATTGCGTTGACGATTACGATTATTCGGGCGACGTGGTTTACGTTGGCGTTGCTGTTCTTTGCGTTCCTCTTCCAAACGTTTTTTCTTGGCTGCTTGACCCGTTAAAATTTCAATAAGCCCCATAAACCATGCCACAATAGATGTTTTCTTTTGCACAGGATGTTGTGGCATGGGAATACCCACCACTGGTTTTAAGGGGCTTACTTTCCGTTTTTCAACGGTGGCTTTGAGTCCACGCGAGGTATCTTCCAATACTTCCGTGCGTTGTTGCTCATTATCTTTCCATTCACGTTCAATACGATAATGCGGAATCATCAATTCAGGTTTAATTTGCAAGGCAATTTGAATATTATGAATTTCTTCAATACGTGCAATATGAGTGCGCTTATTGTTCATTAAATATTCGCCTGTAACAGATGGGACTTGAACATTTAGCGTCGGTTTTTTACCACGTTCTGCCCAGTCTTCCATGCGTGTAAGCATTTTCAACGCCATCGATTCAACGGTGCGAATAGAACCACTACCTTGACAACGTGGGCATGTTTCAGTCGTCGATTCACGAATGGAAGGGTGCAAACGCTGACGTGACATTTCCATCAGTCCAAAACGAGAAATTTTGGCAAATTGAATCCGAGCTTTGTCCGTTTTGGTTGCATCGCGCAAAACTTCTTCCACTTTCTGCCCGTGTTTACGGTTTGCCATGTCGATAAAATCAATCACCACCAAACCACCAATATCACGAATACGCAATTGACGAGCAACCTCGGCAGCCGCTTCTAAATTGGTTGCAAGGGCAGTATCATCAATATTTTTACCCCCTGTTGCACGTGATGAATTGACATCAATAGAGGTCAAAGCTTCGGTTGGGTCAATAACAATAGAACCACCTGATCGCAAACGAATCTCACGATGATGAATTTCTTCACACTGCGATTCAATAGCATATTTTCGAAACAAGGGTTGTTTACCACGATAAAGTTTTACTATTTTTTCTTTACCTGGTAAAACAGCATGAACAAACGCTTTGGTGCGTGTGTAAACCTCTGGATTATCGACTTGAATTTCATCAATATCATCCGTGAAATGATCACGAATAGCACGTGTTGCCAAATCACCTTCAAGATAAATCAGTGATGGGGCAGGGGCACTCTCACCCTTGATACGAATTTCATCCCATAAGCGGCGTAGGTATTGATAATCCCATTGCAAGGACTCTAATTCTTGATCTTTACCTGCTGTACGAACAATCAGCCCCATGTTTTCGGGCACATTAAGATGAGCGAGAACCTGTTTAATCGCACGACGCTCATCTTCCGACAGTTTGCGTGAGATACCACCCCGTGAATTATTCGGCATCAAAACGGTGTAACGTCCAGCCAGTGAAATATTTGTAGTTAGCGCTGCGCCTTTATTGCCACGTTCTTCTTTGACCACTTGAATCAATAATTCTTGACGATTATCTAAGACATCTTTGATATTGATTTTGCGAGGGTCGGCTGTTTTATCTGCCCCCTCTTTCCAACAATCGGCATGGACTTCATTGAGTGGCAAGAAGCCTTGGCGTGCAGCACCATATTCAATAAAGGCAGCTTGTAAGCTTGGCTCAACCTTGGTGATGACACCTTTATAAATATTGCCTTTGGTAAGGGCTTTATGAGCAGATTCAACATCCAACTCTTGTAAATAATCATTCAACGCAATGGCAACACGACTTTGTTCGTCATGCGATGCGTTGATAAGCATTCTTTTTTTAATATGGCTCATGGCATTTCCTATGCCGAATGATGGTAAAACAAGCTAATAATATGCACGCAAAAAAAGGCACAACAGATATTAAACTGTAAGGTGCACGCAGCATAGAACATCAGCATATGTGGTTATAAAATGCACTGTTCAACAGTGAATACCATCGTTTATGCATCATCAAGCGAGGCGTGCATCCGTGAGAATCTTAAAAAAAATAAAAGGATTCTTACCTTCAGTAAAGGTGCGCAACAGCCAAGCGATCAAACAAAAAACAACAGTGATTCAAGGTTCAAGCAAAATTTCAAGTTCAACATCATGATTGACGCATTTATCATAGCTCAATCATTGATTATTCAACCATCAAACGGGTGTTTTTAATAGTATGCAGGCTCAACACATTGAACAAGATTTAGACCGTCACCCAATAGCACTAAAACATTCATTGGGTTTATCGTCTTGCAGAAGATTGAAATCTAGTGAGTATCACGACAGGTAACAAAATCATCCCTTGCAAATCATTGTTCGCATGGAGCAAACTGCACAATCGATGATACTAACCATTTTGAGGTGAACTTGGCAAATATTATCAATGAAAAGGGGCTTTTAATCGTACCCTCAGATGAGAATGAAAGTCGTTTGGATCGCATGTTAATACGGCAATTAGGCGCAGACAAACGAACACTCATGATGCGTTTGATTCGTAAAGGCAATGTTCGCGTCAACGGCAAACGATGTAAACCGAATCACCATGTCTGCGTAGATGATGAAGTGTTTTTACCCATGAGTTTACGCACATCCACCACAGACAATGATAAGCCTTCCAGCATGTCTGAATCACAAAAAAAACGCATTCTTGAACTACCCATTTTATTTGAAGACACATGGCTTTTGGTCATCAATAAACCCGCAGGTATGGTTGTACATGGTGGCAGCGGTCATGGCATGGGTTTGATTGAGATGTTGAAAGAAGCGCGTGGTTTGCCTGATTTACGTTTGGCTCATCGCTTGGATCGTGATACCTCTGGCGTGTTGTTACTGGCGAAGAATTTGGAAGCATTACGTCAGCTTACCGAAGCGTTTCGTGAACGTGATATGGATAAAACATATTTGGCATGGGTCGCTGGACATCCTGAACCTTCGGCAGCACGCATGACTTCCCACCTATCCAAAGGTGTCACCATTGCTGGCGAACGCATGGTGGTGGATGATGATGCAGGTAAATTATCAGTCACCGATTATCAAGTCATGCAAACAGTTCAGACAGACATCATGGATTATGCTTTATTGGCATTGAAACCCCATAGTGGGCGCACCCATCAATTGCGGGTGCAACTACAACAAGAAGGTCATCCTATTTTAGGCGATGAAAAATATGCGACAAGGGATCAGCTTAAAACATACAAAGCCATCGGCGGCAAAGGTTTGATGTTACACGCATGGCGCTTGAGAATTTTACACCCAATAACCTTGCAAAAGTTTACCTTTTTAGCAGCTTTTCCCAAACGCATGCAAGCACTCCATAAAGTACGACAAGCTGAATAGTTAGCAAAAAAAAACGAGGTGAATCACATGACCAGTCCACGAATGAAGATGAATACCTTTTACGCATGGGATGACGATGTGTTGGTATTAAACTTATTGGGAACTCCCAATGCCAAGACCGACAAACTCGGTAAACCCAAAGGCAATCAATTAAAAATCAATGTGGCAGCTGTTCCACGTGGTGG